>NZ_VTLD01000006.1:0-8924 GCF_020514285.1 Synechococcus sp. PH41509
CCGGACCCCGCGCCCCCCCCTCGCGGCGTACTGACGGGAGAAAGTGATGCGCTGCCCCCGCCAGCCCACCACCCAGCAACACCAACTGAGGGGTAAAAACGTAAACCAAAGAGGCAACGCCACAGCCCAGACACTCGCCGTAACGATTCCAGACCTCAACCGCAGCCGGATCACCGGCATCGGCCTCTGCACTGAGCTGGCGGGGATCGCGATCGCAGAGCCGCCGCAGGCCCGTAATGCTCGCGAACTGCTCCAGGGAGCCACGGTTGCCGCTGTTGCAGGCCGGACCATCGGGCTGCAACCCGATCAGCCCCGGTTCCGCCGCAGCACCGTTGTGGCCTGTAAACAACTCACCCTGCAGGAGCACCCCCCCACCCACACCGGTACCGAGGGTGAGCAGCACCACATCCTCCACACCCTGCGCAGCACCGAGCCAGGCCTCACCCACCACAGCACAGTTGCCGTCATTAGCGAGGGTGACCCGGCGATTGAGCCGTGACTCCAACCAGTCCGCCAGCGGCACGTCCTCCCAACCGGGCAAGTTGATGCAAACCCGCGCCACCCGGGCTGCCGCATCCATCGGACCAGGAAGCCCGATGCCAACCGCCTCGGCCTGGTGCTCCGGGTCGATCTTTGCGATGGCCTCACAAAGGGCCATGGTCACGGCGCCAGGAACGGCGGGCTGCGGTGTGGGCCATTGCGCCTCCGCTAGCACCGTGCCGTCAGCACGAATCCGAGCCAGCTTGATCGCCGTGCCCCCGAGATCCACCCCAATCACCTGCGCGTCAGGCATCCCTTAGAACCGGAAGAACACCTGCAACTGGCTCTGCCAGGTGCCATTGGCATCCATGGCCGCAGACACGGTGGTGTTCGGCGTCAGCCGATAGGAGAGGGTTGCCTGGGGAGGAACATCGGTCGTGTTCGGTGCAGCCAGAACAGAGAGGTCGAACTTGTCGGTCAACGCCACACCAAACTCCGTCACCACTGTGAGTGTTGGCGAAATCTGGCCGGAGGTGCGCTCCTTCTCTGATTTCACATCGGGGTTGACGTAGGTCGGAAAAATCGCCACCTGGAGCCGTTGCCCCATGGCATCGGTCAAGGTGCCCAGCACCGGTGAGAGCAGCGACTGACTCAGCATCGTGGCCAAAGCAGCACCACCGTTTCCGCCCAAAGAGGCCAGGGAATTACCACCGATCAGACCCAACAGCTGCTGCTCGCTCATAGGTGGTGTGCTGCGTAGAACAAGATTTTCTTTGTCAACCAGACGGTTGGCCGGCCCGGTGGCCTGGACCATGACCTTCACCAAGCGGAGCTGACCACCCTCGGCATAAGCGCTGCCCGTGCCATTGGAAGCAAATAGGTTGGCACTGGTGATCTGATCGCTGCTGCCCGCGCTGACGGTGTCGGAGACCCTGGCTTGCATGGCGATATCCACATAGGGCACCAGACCCAGGGAGGGAGTAAACACCGCTGCATTCGCCGCCTGCGGATCCAAACGCAGTGGAGCAAGGGGAGGAATCCAGATCCTGCCGGACTTGAGCCGGATCAAGCCTCGCGCCTCCAAGGAGGGATCCAAGGGGCCGTTCAACGTGACGGCGCCTCCCCCTTTGAAGCTGATCCAAGGGGGCATCAGCACCTCGATATCAGGGCCCAGGTCCAGTCGAAGATTTTCAAAGCGGATAGCCGGCAGTTTCGGCATGAACCGTTGCAGCTGATCCGGACCTTGGATGGATCGGTTGGGGCCCATCAGGACCAGAGGTTCCTGGAAGTCCCACTTCTCCGCCAGGAGTTGCATCACCGATTCGGAACCCGGCTGTACCTCCTTTGAGGGGCCCTCAACACCGGTGGGAACGAGGGTTTGAAGTCCGCGCCGCCGAACCCGTCCGAAGAATCCGGACTGCGGCCGAAGCGTGCCTCGAGACAGGGTCAGATCTCCAGAGATGATGGGTTGCAACAAGGCACCGGAGACCTGCAGTTCACCATCTGCCTGGAACTGCACGATCGGCTGACGAATCTGACCTTGGCTGAGTTGCAAGGTGAGGGGTGGAGCATCGCTCCGTGGAGCAAACAGGCCGAGCGTTCCTGAGCCACGCAGCTTGCCGCCGCGGCCAACCTGGGCATCAAGGCGTTGCACCAAAACCCGATCGAAGTCGAACAGAACTGAGGCATTGATCCGGCTCAGCGCCTGTTCACCAATGCTGAGGTCACCGTTGGTAACGACAAGAAAGCCATTGGCTTGGGGTTGCTTCAGAGGCCCGCGCAAAAGCAGTCGCAGATCCGTGCCCCCCTGCTTGACCGTCAGCGAATCCCCCGCCAGAAGCGTCAATACGCCAAGGGCATCCCCATGGCTTTCAATCTTCAGGTATAGATCGGCATCGGGGTCAAAGGGAACGTCTCCCGACACGGTGATGGCTTCCTTGCTATCTCCCCCCCTCAGGGCGAGATCCAGGCGGATCAACTCACGGTCAACGACGACCGATCGCTGCTCCAACTGCAGCGGTTGGCCCGCCAGGCTGGCGGAATCGAGCACCAAATCGGAGGCCAGCAGGGGAGCATCTCCGCTGAGGTCGTAACGGCCGCGGATGCCAACGCTGCCGCGAAGCTGCGGCGGAACAGGTGCCAGCAACGCCAGCAGCGATAACGGAACCTGAAGCAGCGAGAGGTCACCGGATCCACCACGCAGCGGGCCACGCAGTGTCGCGACCACGGGTTCGAGCTGGAGAGCCTTGGCCTGGTTATCCCCCTCAATCCACAGATGGGCCTTGGCGATGAGATCGGCCTTCAGATGTTTTGGATCAGGACCCTGGATCGTTCCCGAAACGTTGACTCGTCCTTCCAAGCGCTCCAGTTGTGGTCCTTGACTGGGATGTGCCAGGGCATAAGCCTCGAGAGCACGTCGCGATTGCGCTAGGGCTCGCAACTGCCCATCGAGGGAACCGCCGAAAGTATTGATCAACAGCGTTCCAAGATCCTCGGCACGCCCAGTGGCCAAACCGGGATTGAGGTCGTTCCCTCTCAATTGACGGGAGATTAGGTACAGCCAGGTGACATCAAGACCTTCAGCCTCGATCTGACTATTGATCCGCCCACCTAGATCTCCGCGGCCCTTCAGCCGGATACTTCCGTCCAGGGGGGTAAGCGTTGCATCTGCCTGAAAACGTCCATCCGTCAGAGATCCCTCCAGATTGAGGCTCTTTATCGCAACTCCTGCCAAGGAGGGTTCAGCGATAGCCGCAGAGCCACTGACCGCGAACGGGCCCATGGACAGGCTCCCGGCGCCCGTCAGCTGGCCAGCCACCGCTTTGGGCTGGTTAACCGGAGCAACGATGAATCGAAGACCATCAATGTTGAGGTCCGCTGCACTCCAGCGATAGCGACGCTGCCCACCTCTGGGCGCCAAACCGTCCAGTCGCAACTGACCCTCGCCACGGTTGAGACGCACGGCCTGAGGCCATGCATCTGCGGCGAGCTCGGCCACGAGCGAGCCGGGCACTGAGGGCTGCTGGGCCGCCATCTCAAGGCGAGCGCCACGGCCGAGTTCACCGCTAAGGCGCCCCTGCCAACGTTCGGGAACCTGCAAGGCCCCGAAGCGGGGTTGGTCCAGCATCAACCTGATATCTGGCTGAAGGGCTGACAGTGGACCGTTCAGCCGACCCCGCGCCGCCACCCGGCCGTTCAAAGGCGTGCCAACCAAGGGGCTGAAGCGACTCATTTCCAGAGGCTTGAGTTCAAAGCCGCTCTGAAGTTCACCAGCTTGCAGCCGCCCCTGCTCCAGTTGCAGAGGCAGGCGCGCTTCCGCCCGCAGCATCGGGCTGGTGAAGCGATCCAGCACAAGAGCCGAATCCCCCGTGGACCATCGGGTCTGGAACGACCAGCGCTCTAGAAGAGGATTAATCTCCTGGCCAAGCTTCAGGGTCAGATCCGGTGAGGCCAAAGCACCACTGAAGTCAACGGCTCCAAGGATCGGAGCGGTTTGGCCCAAGCCAGCCTGAAGCGACGGGACGCCAGACCAGAAACGGGGATCAATCTGCAGCTCGGTGCTGCGCAGATCCAGGTTGGATCCAATCGTTCCAGCAAGCCCGAAGCGCAGTCCAGGGGCGCGGAGCCGGAGCCGATCCACCAAAACAGCCGGTTGATGAGGTTGAAGCCAAGGGGTGCGCCACTGACCATCCAACGTCAGAGCTGTGTTGAGGCCCATGGTCTCCGGCAGCTGGAGCTGACCATCGGCGCTCCACCGGGGCTCCTCCCAGGGGCCCTGGATCCGGAGCTTCAAGCGATCCTTGCTCGCGGGGCTGACATCTGAGCTGCGAACTTCAGCGCGAAGATCAAAGCGTTTGTTCAAAGCCACGGAGCCTGAGGCCAGAGCCTCAAACGATCCGAAACGCAGTGTTGCGGGCTCCAACTTCAGTTGATCAGCCTTACAACCAATGCTGAGGCGACGGCTCTGGACCGCCGCAAGTTTGAGACGGGTCAGCCTGACTCCACCCCGGCAGTTCAAGGCGCCACCGGTCCAGCTGATCTGGACATCGCCCTGCAGTTGCCCTGAGGCATCCAGATCCTGCATGGGGGCCATGACCGTCCCGAACGGTTGCAGATTGAGCCGATCCAGCCGACTGCGCAGCCTGAAGCTGGGCCGATCCCAGTGCCCTTGACCATCCAGACGCAACGAACCTTCGGAGTCGACCCAGCGCAGTGAAGATTCGGTGCTGAAAAATGCCTCCCCCAGCAAAACCGAGCCCTGGCTGCTGAGTTCAAGGGTCTGCCGCTGGGGGCCGAAACGCAGCCACGCGGGATCAGCCAACTTGTACTGGAGCCCAAGCCGCGGCAGGTCGCCTTCGCCGCTCGCAGGTCCAAACGTCCAGTAATGACCTGCCTCATTGACCTCTAACTGGCCGCGCAGCTTGTGCAGGGTGATCTGCAGAACCGGCTGCAAACGCCGAAGACTGGCCAGGGGCGCAAGGCTGACCTCAAATCCCGCCAGGCTTAGTTCAGAACGATCCGCCTCTGACGGCAGGATCTGGCTGGGGCCAATAGCCATTCCCCAAGGGCGTAATCCCTTGTAGGGACCGAGTTTCAGCGGATGACCAAGAGGAGCCGAAAGAGCTCTTTCCAAGGTGGGACGGAAGCGGGCAACGGTGCGCTCCGCAACACGATCAAGGGCGATGAAACCCGCTGTTCCAGCACCGATCAAAACGAAACTGCCCGCTGCCAGCAAGGCTCTGCGCCGCGTTTTCCCCATCAGACGCGACGGACATCCCGGAATCTCGCGCAATATAAGGAGACTGTTTTCAGTCCACCAGACCCCATGTCCTTCGATCAGCTGCTGCTCACTGCCGCTCCCTGGCTGGGCTGGTCCGGTCTTGGGCTGGGAGTGCTGACAGGTGTTGCCTTCCTCGCCCGTTGGGGCATCCGTTTTCGCCTGGTCGGCGTCAGCAGCTTCACGCTGTTGCTGGCGGTCAGCTGCTGGGCATTCGGCGTGAGCTACACACCACCCGTGGTGGTGGAGGGCGCTGTACGGGCACCGATCGTGTTCGACAACGGCAACGACCTGGTCGTGGCACAGGTTCCGACCGACCTAGCGCCTTCAACAGTCCAGGCCACCCTGGAGCAACTGGAAGGGAACCTGCGTGGCTCCGGCCGCAGCAGCAGCACTGTGCTGGTGCGGTTACGGGGAATCCAGACAGAAGGAGACGGCCAGGGCCGCCCCGTCATCCTTGGCGAGGTCAGCAAGACCTTTCGTTGATGCCGAACTTCAACGACACGATTCAGGAGCTTCCCCAGTCGTTTCGCAGGGAAAAAAAGGAGCTTGATCAAGCCGGCATTAACCACTGGTCGGCCATCCGTGACCTCACGGATCTGGAGTTGAGCCAACTGGCCCGCAGCGGTCAGGCATCGGCCCGCAATCTCAAACGGCTACGGGGCATGGCGCACTTGGTCTGCGGGTTGGATCTCCCCCCCCAGGACGCCGCGCTGCTGATGCATGCCGGCATTGCCACGCCGGCCGCTTTAGCGGCGTGCAGCCCCGAGCGCCTCGTACGCCAGACCGGCAGGCTGGAGCGCAGCCTCGGGACCAAAAGGCCCGCCGTCGTGGATCTGAAGGTGGCCGGCGACTGGATCCGACGCGCCAAACAACTTGCGAACTGACCCCAAGAGCCCCTACTTGCTGTCCAATCCTGCGTAAGAAGAATTCATGAGGTTGTCCCCCCTGCGCACAGCTCTGGTTGCTTTTGCTCTGATCGGGTCTCCCTCACTTGTGGGTGCTGCTGATTCAGATTTGCTCAACAGCGTCAAACGCAATCCTGAAAAAGCCAAGGCGATGTGTCGTTCATTCCGGGACATGAACGACAACGGCCAATCGGCCTACTCCAAGAAAGCCACCCACAAGGTCGCCACAAGTCAGAACCTGAACTTTCAGGATGCGGAAATCCTGGTGACCTACGTCGTGGGGATGCATTGCCCCGATGTCCGCTGAGACCAATGGAGTTCACTGCCGCCATGCGGCGCTGACGCTTCCTGATGGCGTCGTGCTGCAGTCGAGGCTTTGGCACCCCAGCCATGGCGGACCCTGGCCTGCCTTGCTGATGCGGCAACCCTATGGAAGCCGCATCGCCTCAACGGTCACCTACGCCCATCCAACATGGTGGGCCTCCCATGGATTCCTGGTCGTCGTTCAAGACGTGCGAGGTCAAGGGGAATCGGAGGGCAGCTTCGGGGGCTTTGGTCAGGAAGCTGCCGACACCACCGCCACCCACGCCTGGGTTCGCCAACTGCCGGAGTGCAATGGCCGCCTTGGGACCTACGGGTTTTCGTATCAGGGATTAACCCAGCTCACCGCAGCTGAATCCACGCCGCCACCGGATTGCACAACACCGGCGATGACCGGACTGGACGAACGTCGCCACTGGAGTTGTGAAGGAGGTGCCCACTGGTGGCACCTTGGACTCGGCTGGGGGCTCCAGCTCGCCGCTCTTCAGGCACAGCGACGAGGGGATGTAACGGCCTGGCTGGAGATCCGCAGAAGCCTGGAAGACAACCGTTACCTGCGGGACGGGCCTGCACTGCTGGAACGCAATGACCCCGACGGCATGGCTTGGAGATGGTTGCAAAGCGACCCGGCCCAGGAGCAGCAATGGACGGTTCATCACCCCCCCGTGACCTGGCTCCAACGCCCGATGCTGTTAATCGGCGGATGGTGGGACCCGCATTTGGTAGGCCTTCTCGACCTCTGGTGTCGCAGCCAGGCCGCCGGAGGTCAGCCATCACTCCATATCGGACCGGCCTCCCACCTGCAGTGGTGGCCGGAAACCCAGCAGCTCTTGCTGCAGTTCTTCCAGGAGCATCTACAGGATCGACCACCACTGGAGCCAGCGCCAACCAGCCAGCTCTGGAACATCACGGACCATCACTGGGACTCCATCCCCGCACCAGACGCGGTGGGAGAGATGTCATGGGGACTGCGAAGCCAGGGACTGGCCTGCATCGATCCACTCGACGGTTCGCTCGTGATGGATGGAGAGGGAGAGGGCGGGGTAAGCATTGTTCATGACCCCTGGCGACCGGTTCCAGCCATTGGTGGACACCTCGGAACAACCCCTGGCCCCGTGGACCGCTTTGCGGTTGATCAACGCAGCGATGTCGCAACATTCACCTCTGAACCTTTGGGGGCTGAACTTCTGCTGTCGGGTCAGCCGTTGCTGCTGCTGAACGCCCAAGCAGACCAGCCAGGGTTTGATCTCTGCATCAGCCTGTCGCGCCTGCCTGCTGACGCCAACACCGTTGAGCAATTGAGCACTGGCGTCCTGAGGGTTCGTGGGGATGAGGCGCTTATCTCAGCCTTCCGCAGCGTGACCCTTCAACCCCTTCAGGCCGCACTGGCTCAGGGAGATCGCTTGCGGATCTCAATCGCAGCAGCAGCGTGGCCTGCCATTGGCGTCAACCCTGGGCACGACGGCCTGCCCTGCGGAGCACCAAGCCAGGAGCACCGTGTGGTGACGCTGACACTCAAGCTTGCTGACTCCACCCTGCAGCTGAACCCCTTTGCCTCCGGCAGACTGAAGCTCGACTGATGATTGTGCTTTGAAGCTCTCTGCTGCCCTGCTGGCCATCGCTCTGTCAGCCCCGATGGGGTTGATCAGTCCCGCAGCAGCGGAGGAGCTAACCAGGACTGAACTCACGCCAGCCCAGGCAACCGCGGCCGCTGAAGTTCTGCTTGAGGCTCTGAAGGAGCGTCAAGGGAACGTGATGCATGGCGCCCTAGCAGCTCCAGTCCAGACCAGTGTTGATGTCAAGACCGTCCAGGCTCGCCTTGACCAACGCGTAGCCATCGAAGCGAGCCGCATTGTCAGCGTGATTCCCGGCTACAACACGACCACGATTGATGCTGTCGTGACCACCGCATCCGGTGACGAAGGGATGCTGATGGTGCTGGATGAAGACGGCAAGCTGCTCGCCTGGAAGTGGACCGATCGCATCCAACCCATCGAAACAACGGCACTGGAATTCACCCGCGACCTTGCGGCAGGCCGTTGGATTGCCGCGCGATCCAAGATGACCTTGGAACTTCAGGAAGAGCTGGCTCCAGGAGACCTGGAACGCAAGTGGACCAAGCTCAGCCGGGTCGCTGGTGGTTTCCGCAAGGTCAAGGACGCTGTAATCGCCCACCAGGGGGGGGATCAGCAACTCGTCCTCGTGGCTGTTGCCTTTGGCAAGGCCACATCCAACTTGTTTGTGATCTTCGACGAACGTGGTCGGATCATCAACGTCGACATTTCCCGGGACTTCGTCTGAAGATCAGCGGATCTGTTTCGTAAATCAGGCTTAACATCGCGCCCAATTCTTAGGTCTCCCATGGGTGTCGCCGCAGTCCTCGACTGGATGGTGCAGGACGGCGAACGGTTGGCGAATTGTCGCCATGACCACCCGTT
>NZ_VTLD01000007.1:0-137446 GCF_020514285.1 Synechococcus sp. PH41509
GCCGCCGCCTGCTCCAGAGCCTGTCGGCCCACAAAATCGATGGGCATTTCGAGGTGCACGAGCCAACCCAACCCTGCCTCGAAGGGGTTGGTTTCGTCGGTCATGTCCTGGCCGTAAAGGTGCATGGCGGCCTCCAGGCGCAAGGTATCCCGCGCCCCCAGGCCGCAGGGGGTAACGCCGCGATCCAACAAAAGCTGCCAGAGCTTTTGTCCGTCCTCGGCGTTGAGCAGCAGCTCTGCACCGTCTTCGCCGGTGTAACCCGTGCGAGCACTGAACACCGATTGGCTTAGGCCGTTGAGGTTGAGCATCCGGTGGCCAAAGCGGGGCAGGCCGCTGAGGTCTTCGCCGCTCAGCTCCTGCAGCAATTGCATGGCCTCAGGTCCCTGAAGCGCGAGCAGCACCCCTCCGTTTTTGATGTCAGTCACCCTCAGGCCAGCGGGTTCCATCTGGTCACGGATCCAGGCGGTATCGCTGTCGGCGCAGGCGGCATTGATCACCAGCACCAACGCACCCCGTTCTGCATCGATGGCGCCGCAGTCGTAAACGATGAGGTCGTCGCGAATGCCGCCTTGCTCGTTCAGCAGAACGGAATAGCAGGCTTCGCCGGGACCGATGCGGTGCAGATCGCTGGGGATGAGCCGTTGCAGCGCATCCTTGGGATTGGCACCTTCCAGGCGCAGCACTCCCATGTGGGAGATGTCGAACATGCCGACCCGTTCGCGAACGGCCTTGTGTTCTTGGATGAGGCCGCTGAATTGAACCGGCATCTCCCAGCCGGCAAACGGCACCATGCGGCCACCAACACTGCGGCAGAGCTCGAATAGGGGAGTGCGCTGCAGAGACATGGGGGCGGCCGTTGCGAAGCGCATTCTTATGGAGGGCTTCACCATCCGGAAGGGAACCCGGAAATCCGCCCTTTGTTGCGGTCCGTTTCCCAAACCGTCACTAATGTTGGCGGACTCAGATTTCCTCCTTGGCCAACAGCCCTTGCTGTCGCAGTTGTCAGCACTGCAGCCTTGCTGCAGGGTCGAAAGGCTGGTGCCGTTTGCGCCGGCTGGAGGTGCATGCTGAACTTGCGGATCTCGTGGTCTGTCACCACTGGACCCCCCGTACCCCCAACCTTCCGGTTCTGCAGAGCATTGGCGTTGGTGAGTGTCAGCTTGAACTTGATCGCAGCTTGACTTGAGCTTGGATCGACAAATTCGCCGTGTCCTCTGTGACGGTCAGAATTCAGCGGTCACGGGATACTCCGTTCATTCAAGGTTTTTGACGTTGTCTGCCTCAGCTCCGCTGACTCCTTTGGAACTCATCCAGGAACAGCCTGAGGTAGATCGCATGATGTTGCCGACCGGCACAACCGTCTTCCGAGCAGGGGAGCCTGTGCAGTTCATTCATGTGATTGAACGTGGATGGATGGAACTGAGCAGTGGTCGGTTGAACCGCATTCGGTTTGGTCGCGGTGAATTGTTTTTCTATGAGGATCTTGTGGATCCCACCGAGTGTCACAGCCGTGATGCCACGGCTGTGACACCTGTTTCGCTGTTCCGCCTCAGTCGTTCCAACTTTCTGACGCTCATCCACCGGCACCCAACACTGGTGCTGCAACTTCTCAGCAAGCAACACAGCCGTTTGCGGCAGCAGCGGGTTGATGCGCGGCACTTCTATTGATCGGCTCCTAGGAGGAGCAGAAGGCTGCGGGTCACCTTGGCGGCTAGTACGGAGCTGATGCCACTGGTGTCGAGTTGTGGGGCCAGTTCCACAACATCGGCAGCCACCAGATGATGCTCTCGGAGGACCTTCACAAGGCTGGCGAAATCAGACCAGTGGTAACCACCGGGTTCGGGTGTACCAGTTCCGGGAAGAACGGAGGGATCGAACCAGTCCAGGTCGACGGTGAGGTACAGGGGCCTTCCCCTTAAGGGAGAGAGCGCCTGTTGAAGGGCATCGATGTTTGGTATCAGCCGACCGCTCCCATGCAGTTCTTTGAATTCCTCCCGCGTTCCACTTCGGATCGAGAGTTGAAACAGCGTCTGGCTTGGAAGGATGTCCAAACAGCGGCGCATGGCGCAGGCATGGCTGTGGCGCGCCCCCAGCCAGGTGTCCCTCAGATCGGCATGGGCATCCAGCTGTACCAGCACCAGGTCGGGGTGGCGCTGGGCAACGGCCTCCACTGCACCGGAGCTGATCGAATGCTCCCCTCCCAGCATCAGGGGCTTGAGGTTCAGAGCAAGCACGGCTTCGGTTGCCTGCTTCACCTTCAGCAGAACGGGCTCAGGGTTCCCAAAGGGAATGTCAACGGCACCGAGATCCGCAAAGGGGAGATCCTCAAGATCGCGCTTGAGCTGTGGGCAATAGGTCTCCAGGCCAGTGCTGACCTCTCGGATGGCGGCGGGTCCGAAGCGGGTGCCAGGGCGAAAGGAGGTGGTGCCGTCGTACGGGACCCCAAATAGGCCGACGCGGCAGTCGGTAGGGTCGCGTCGGGAGCCCATGAAAATGGTTCCGTCGCTATCAAACAAACCGTCAAACAGCCCATTCGGCGGATGTTCAGTCATGACTCCAGCTCCCGTTCGATGAAGGCGGGGATGGCGTCCATGGCCCCCCGCTGCCAGCGCGGTGACCAGATTTCACACCCCGCGGCAATGGCCATGGTGCGTTCGGGATCTGGAGTGCGATATCGGGGCGTTCCCATCGCGGCGAAGGTCCAGCTCCACCAGCCGCTGGGATACATCGGCACCCAGCCATAGAGCGGGTCGGCGTGGTCAAACACCTCGCGCAACAGCCGGATCATGGCGATGTGGACATCGCGGAAGGCTTCTGGAGACTCGCTCTGCGTGCCGAACACCCCGCCGGGCTTGAGCAGGCGTCGGCAGTTTTCGAAGAAGGCTCGGTTGAATAGGCCTTCTGCTGGTCCAGCCGGGTCAGAGCCATCCACCAAGACAACGTCATAGCTCTGGTCTTCCGCCTCAGCGGCCCAGGCGATTCCATCCCCCACCGTGAGCTGAAAACGCGGATCGGCCCAGGCGGACCCGCCGATTCCTGGGAGGTGCTCCCGGCTGAGTTCCACCACTCGCCCGTCAATTTCCACCATGTCCAGTCGCTGGACCCCTGGATGGCGCAGGCACTCCCGGGCGGTGCCACCGTCTCCACCGCCAATCACCAGGATCCGTTCGATGGAGTTGGCACTGCACAGCGCTGGGTGCACCAAGGCCTCGTGATAGTGGCGTTCCTGCTGTTCCGCTGTCATCCAGCAGCCATCGAGCAACAGTCCCCGCCCGTAGCGCTCACTGCGAATCACGCTGATCCGCTGGAACGGACTGGTCTCCTCGACCAGCACCTTTCCCTTTAATCCGTAGCGGACGCCGCGGTGCTCTTCGTCAATCCAGTTGCTCATGGGGTGGCGAGGCGTCTCTCCAGCTAAGCCTCCGGCCCGTGCGGTTTTGAACACCTTCAGTAGCGCCTGATGATTGACAGAGCACTAGATGTGGTGTTCGATACACAAATGGCAGGGAGTATCGCCTCCTCACGGTTCTCCCTCCGCCTTTTTGCGTTGCCTGTTCTCTCAAGTGTCTCCAATCCGTTCTTACGGATTAATGGGTTATCTGTAGAGCTCAAAGTCTGATTTCAACCTCCAGCTGTCCCTTTGGAACGACCACGCTGTAAAAAGCATCCCGTCGTTCTTGATCCAGGAGATGCGTGGTGCAAGACCTGGTGGTGAATAAGCGTTTGACCATTCCGGCCAGGGATCTGCGCTGGCGGTTCAGCCGCTCATCTGGTCCAGGCGGGCAGGGGGTCAACACCACTGATTCCCGTGTGGAGTTGGTGCTGGATGTCGAGAAGTGCTCTGGCCTTGGTCCATTTCGCCGAGCCCGACTGGTGGAGCATTTCGAGACAAGGTTGGTGGAGGGCTGTCTTCGAGTTGTGGTCGCTGAAGAACGTTCCCAATGGCAGAACCGTCAGAAGGCACTGCATCGCATGGCGGAACTTCTGAGGGAAGGCTTGCAGCCGCCGCCTCGCGCGCGCAAATCAACCCGGCCTGGCCGGGGTGCGGTGAAGCGGCGTTTGGATACGAAGAAAAAGCGTGGTGACCTCAAGCGGCAACGGCGAAGTCGGCCATTCATAGACGATTAATCGGATCAGGACGTTGAAGACTGTTCTGCCCTGATGGCTGCTTTGGCTTGCTTCCAAAGGGCCTCGAGTTCGTGGATGCTGCGTCCCTGCAGCTCTCCACCCAGGGCGGTTTCAACGCGGGAGAAGCGATCCAGGAAGCGCTGATTGGTCCCAGCGAGACCTTCTTCTGGCTCGATGCCGCACCAACGCGCCACGTTCACCAGGGTGAAGAGCAGATCGCCCAGTTCCTCCTGGGCATGGCTTCTGTTGCGGCTGGCCACTGCCTCCTTCAGTTCATCCAGCTCCTCATGGACCTTCTCCCAGACGCCGTCCATGTCATCCCATTCGAAGCCCGCCTTAGCAGCTTTTTTGGAGATGGTCATCGCTCCAGCCAGAGCCGGCTGCCCACGCACCTTGCCTCTGAGCTGGTCGCTGAGGGGGCTGGTTGAGCCAGCCAGGGCTTCGGCTCGCTCCTGCCTCTTGATGGCGTCCCAGCTGCGTCGAACGTCGTCACTGCTGGTGGCCTCGGCATCGCCGAACACATGGGGATGACGGCGGATCATCTTGTCGCTGATGCCATCGGCAATCGTATCGAGATCGAACCGTTGCTCCTCTTCAGCGATCTGCGCATGCAGCACCACTTGCAGCAGAAGGTCGCCAAGTTCGTCCTTGAGGTGGTTGTCATCCCCATGACGGATGGCATCGGCCACCTCGTGGGCCTCCTCCAACACGTAGGGCACCAAGGACGTATGGGTTTGTTCCAGGTCCCAGGGACAGCCCGTTGTTGGATCTCTGAGTTGTGCCACGACCTCGATCAGTCGCTGCAGCGCATCAGATGGAGCGTTGGCCATGCAGGGTCAACAACTTGGGTGAGGCCCACCCTCTCACTGCTGTCGTTTTTTGGACCATTCCTGGGGCCAGGGGTCGCCGTCGAGGATTAGATGGATCCATGCGCTGCCTTCCAACCCCACCACCATTCCGGTGAACTCATGCGGGTGTTGGCGTATTAGCTCCTGAAGGTCCGCCAGGAGCATCGATGGCGAGAGTGTCGGAATAGCAACGGTGACGACAAGGCACCACGTCAGCAGCACGCCCAGTCGCACGCTGGTTCCAAGCACCGGTCCATGGGACCAGAGCGAGCGATGGGGGATCAGACGTCGGTACGGCCACCAGAGGAAGCCGAGGGCTCCCCAGCGCCGCAGCGCGTTCGAGCGGGTATCAAGATCGGGGGAAAGCCAGAGCCCACCGGCCAGACAGCTCGCTGTGGAGATCAGTGCTGCCTGGAGTCCCAGCACCAAGCCAACAGCAAACCCGAGAGGGAGGCTCAGGATCCAGATGCTTTGGTCATGGCGGCGACCCGTTGCCAAGCCTGAAGAGCTCTTGTGCGTCCCCAGGCTGACGCGTTAGGGCAGAATCTGCCGGGTGGGGCGATTAGCTCAGCGGTAGAGCACCTCCCTTACAAGGAGATTGTCACTGGTTCGATCCCAGTATCGCCCATTAAAAAAACAGTCGTGTACGGGAATGTCGAGCTGGCAACCCGTTCATGTCGGGGTGCCACAGGAGGGTTTGATCGGCTGGATGATCAGAACCTCAGGCCGTGCGCCTTACGGAGTTGGTCATTGCTGACCAAGCATGTGCCTACATCAGGATTGGTTGCGCCAGGTCGAAATTCAGCGTTTTCAAGAGGCTCAGTTGACTTGCCGCGCATCCAAAGGAGCTGGCCTGTTGATGCGTCACGTTTGCAACTCACCCACTCATCAGAACGAGCAACCGGAGTGCAAGCGAACAGGATTCCCAAAGCGATCAACCAAGGTGTGGACATAGGGGGCAATGAAATGAACTTGCTTGGCTGGGTCAACAGAGGCTGATGCAAAACGAATGGAGCTGCATTGCATTCGTGGCAAACACTGCTTACTGATTGGAGATGCAGTACTTGCCTGACTTCCGATATCCATTGGGGCAGGAGTTGCCAGTTCGGATGAAGGTGTCCTTGGAGTTCTTACTGGGCATGCAGTAGTCACCAGATGCCCGGTAGGAGTAGGGGCAGCCGCCGACCTTCGGCAACGGGCTTTGGGCTAATGCAGGGAGACCCGAGGAGAGCGCGAGGGCTGCGAGCGGGATCAGGACCCTCATGGCTGGTGAAGCGGCGTCGACGCCCATCCTCGAGCCAAGCCCCTGCCTACAGATGAACTTTCGGCAGAAGATTGTCGCTGTTTCGATCTCGAATCACTTATTTGAAAAATCCAGTTCTTCAGAGGGTTCTTGGCTCATCTGCGCCGCTGAGACCATCGGCATTGCCCCGAATTCACGATGACTTCAGCAAAGCTTTGGCGTGAATTTCACAGACGTGTGCAATGGTGGTCATACGCCAAAGAGCCTTGTAAGGGCCCACAGCGCGAGAACCGATAACTCGATTCCATGAACCGAAGATCCATCGCTCCCCCCAGGGAGTGGCGTAAGGCTGGCAGCAATGCCAACCGAATTGACCTCAGTGGCTACGCATCCGCCCAACATCGCCGTTTTCTAAAAGCGGAAGCTGATCACGCTCCAAGTCAGCCAATTGCTCACTGACGCTCTCTCTCAAAGCGCAGAAGGAGCTGGGCTTCGGTAGAGAGTCTTCAGCTTGGGCCTGTACATCACCAGCCACACAGAGGGCTCAGAGGTTGAGTGAATCGCCCTGCACATGGTGTATTGGCGCCCACCCGACGATTTCAGCCTCTAGACCCTGCTGTACCCCAGCTTCGTTTCGAAAATTTTGAGTGGTAATCCGAAGGACTCCATCAGCGTGCGGCATGCATGGCCGACCGTGCCATACACCTCAATGCTGAAGCCATCACCGAGTTCAGCATGCCTTTTCAGGTACTCCTGGACTGGAGGATTGGAGACATGGGCGCTGAAGGCTTCATCGTTGGCATAAACCTCTGACCAAACAAATGCCTGTGGATCATCGGGATCCTGATCAAAGGTGTGGTGGATCATCCCGGGTTCAGAGGCCTGAACGGCTGTGTCGGTGGCTCTTGCCAGCTCTAAATAGGCGTCCACGCATCCTTGTTTGACGTGAATACGAGCCAGGAGCATGAAGGGTGTGCTCTGATCGAACGTTGCCATTGGCGTTTTGGCGCGTGGGTTGGGGCTTGGACAACAGGTTGGCCACCATCAGGCCAGCCTGCAGCCTGCACCCCAAATAATCCCCGAGTGGCTACTGCCGAATGCAGGGGTGCGGCTTCTCCCCTGTTCCAATCAAGACGTCATAGGTAGACCTGGATCAGATGCAGGAGGTCTCATGCTTTTTGACCTGTACGCCCTGCTGATCGTTGCGACGATCACCGCTGCGATCGTTGGTGTGATGACGCTCGTTTACGCAGATGCCATGACCATCCAGCGGAAGTCATGAGACCTCCGTGTGTCATCAGCCGTTGCTGCCGTCGTCCATGAGGCGTCGAATCAGGCTTTGCGTCAACCAGAGCAGTCCGATGAAGCCAGCCGCGACGATCAGCAGAGACAAGGTTCAATCTGTGAGTCGGAGCTTAAAAGCTACTCAGCGTTTGACTGCACCATCCTGGGAAGGCAGGTCCCCTCGGCATTCGGTGATGCAACTGTTCCTGGCGTTGGTGGTTCCCGTTGTTCTGCTCGTGGGGCTCACGGGGCTGCTGGCGACGGGCCGGCTGGCCTTGTCTCGGAATGCTGCATGGCTGCTGGCACGCCAGAACACCATTTGGATGGCTGGAATTGTGGCCCTTGCGGCCGCTGCGGTGGTGGTGGCCATGCAGCGTTGAGCTGATGATGTGGCAGCTTTTCTGCGTTGTTGTTGCTTCCAGTGCCAGCGTTCTGCTGACTTGGCCCACTGCAGCGCAAACCAATGAGGCTCTCCTTCGCGACCGGCTGATCAGCCCCGCTGTTTTTGAACTGTTGCAGCGTCATGGCGCGACGACGCCTGAACAGCGCCTGCAGGTCATTGGTGAGGCCTGCCGATCAGGCCGACTGGGGGTTGGCGACTGTCCCCAGCGTCGGCTTCGTCGCTACTAATGCGATCTGTATGCCCCCCCTAGGAGGGTGCCGTTTCAGTTATTGGGGGGCGCAGGCTTCGCCCATCGCGGCTTCCGCAACTTGCATTGCCAGTTGACTGCCGTAGGTGTCACCGGTTTCCTCCACCCACTTCTCTGCGAAGGCTTCCGCGGTCATCCACTGCCCCGCGAATTCTGCGAAGCCTTTGGCTTGGTCGGCATCCAGAACAAACGTCTGTGAGCTGCAATTCACCTTGCCGATCACGTCACCTTGGAGATTGTTCAGGTCGGTGACTTTTGCTGCTTCTTTCTCAGCACATGCGCCAAGGCCAAGAGCAAGAAAGCTAGTAGCGAGAACAGCAAGGGAGGAAAGTTTCAATGAAGGAGCGGGGCATCACCACTCCTTCAGGCTGGCGCTGGGTTGGCTCCCTGTCAGCCAGCGACGTCCTTTTCGTCTCGTCCGCGTCAGCCGGCGGTTTTGATCAGCGGCTGCTGGTCCGCTTGCGAACAACCCTGGGGGTTTCCCCCCGTTCGGTCTTGGTATCAGAGACGGTCTTATCTTCTCCAGCTGTGTCTTCCTGGACCGGTTCGTCGTCGGGTTCCTGCGCTTCGATGACTCCAAGAACCATGGCGGCTTCCAATTGATCGCTCATGTCGCCGATCGTCAGCAGTGCTTTCAAGACCAGTTGGGCGCGTGGCGCTTTGGGCAGGCCGGGGCGCAACTTCTTGGTGGTGTTCCACAGCTCTAGAGCCACTTCCTGCAGCAGTTCCTTGTCAGCAGCCATTCGAGTCGAACGTGAATCGCACCATTCTCGTCATCGGGGGGCATTTGCCTTCCCAGATCGTGGAGATGGAGGGGCTGTAACAGCCCCCCTTTGGATCAAAAGCAGAAGGGCAGGAATTGGGTGCGGCAGGCGGCGTAGCCATCCACAAGGGGGCCAAGACCGATTTGATGAATGATGCCGGCACCGGTGAGGCCTTCGGTAATGATTCCGATCACGATGCCGAGCATGGCGGCCCGCCCGTTGAAGCGTTCCGCTTTTTTGAGTTGTTCCATATGGATCTCGCGCGTGGCGACGCCTTGGAACCAAGAGTCGTTTGCTTGCGTGGGCTTCATCAGGCTCAAGCTGTTGTTACAAAGCTTAATCCACGAAATCAGTTTTTCAGCAGCAGTCGTTCCCCCGGTGTGGGATCGGTCCAGCGGCTGCTTGTTGGCAGCTGGGCTCCGGTTGCGGCCACGGATCCTTTCATCTGCAGGGCGCGGCTCAGGGCGCCGTCGAAGCGCACATCGCCACCGGATGTGCTGGCGAGCACCGTCGTGGGTTGGAAGCGTTCCACCAGTTGCGGCACCACGGAGCATCCTTTGACAAACGCGCCCAGAGCGGGAAGCCCAAGATCCACCATCGGCGTGATGACGGCATCCAGCGGTTGCGGTTCCAGGGCTGGATCCAGAAAACCGTGGGGTTCCAAGTAGAGCGCGCCGGCTGGATGGTCGAGCAGATAACCGTTTTCCACCGTGGGCACCGGTGCACCGGCACTGGCGCGTACCTGCAGGCCCTGGTGGGTGGTGCTTTCTCCGGGGGACAGTGCTTTGACGTTGGTGAAGCCCAGGCGTTCAACCACGCGCGTTGCGGCTATGGATCCAATCACAGGAAGGGTTTTCGGCAGCAACGCCAGGGTTTCAGGGTGGGCATGATCCGCAAGCCCCTGGGTGAGCAGTAGCAGATTCAGGTTCTCCGGGATGTCCCGTTCGCAGGGCAGCTCCCCTTTCAGCAGCCACTCCCCCGGGGGAAAACTCAGGCTGCCGCGCAGCCAGGGATCCACCAGAACCCGAAGATCATCGAATTCGAGCAACCAACCATTGGCTCCGTAGTAGGTGGCGGCCAGGGTCATGACGGATTTTGCTGCCGCTCGCGGCAGTCGCTGCAGAGACCAAAGAATTCAAGCGTGTGGAAAAGGAGATCGAAGCCCTTGCGGCCGTCTTCCGGTACCTCCAGGTCGTGAATTGGACAGTGATCGAGCGCTTGTGTCTTGCCGCAATCGACGCAGGTGAGGTGGTGGCGATCCCGCTCCAGTGGTGCATAGAGCGCTTCGCCGTTGGGCAGGTGACGACAGCGCACCAGGCCCCGTTGCTGCAGCTGACGCAGATTTCGATACACCGTGGCCAGGCCCATGGTTTGCTCGGGAGCGAGGCTGCGGTGCAGTTGCTGACCGCTCATCTCATCGCCACAGGCCTGGAGGCTCGCCAGCAATACCTTCTGGCGGGCATTGATTTCCGTTGAGGGGCGGCGAGTGGCCATGGTTTTAGAGAGCGACCAACCAGCGGCCGCTGAGGCTGACCAGGAACAGCACCATGCTGCCTCTGATCCAGGCCCGACGGTTGAGATCCAGCAAGCGGCGGCTCAAAATCACAGCACCAACCCACCCGATCACCACCACCACGGTCTGGCAGAAGCCGATCACATGGGGGTCGGCGGACCATTGCGGCCAACCAACCGGCAGAACCGTGCCTGCTTCGGCCATGCCGATGGGCAGATGGCGGGCCAGGAGCAGGGCCCAGAGCAATGGCAATCCGGCATACAGCCAACGGCGTTTGAGCCACAAACCCGCTGCTGCCGGAAGAGCGAGGGCCAGCGCCCCAAAGCTGAGCCGAGCCAGCAGGGGGCCTTCATGCAAGGAAGACGGTGCAAGCGGCAGCCAGCCGAGCAGGCGCTGCCAGTGGTGTAGGCAGAGTCCGCCAGCCAGCACCAGGAGCAGTCCGCGCTCTCCATCGGGGGCTTGCATGTTGCGTTGCAGATCGGCGGCAGGCGGGCGCAGTCGCAACTGCACAGAGCGGTTGGGACAGGCCTGGGTGCAGGTCATGCAGAGCACGCAGTTGCGGTTGTCGCTCAAGTGGGCGGGATGGGTGCCCAGGGGACAGCCTTCGGTTGCCAGACCCTCGCCGTCGGCGGGTCCTCCCTTGAAACAGGAGTAGCTGCTGCAGCTGCCGCTGCAGGTGCCGACTTCAGCCCGCAATTCAAGGATCGAGAGTTTGGCGAACAGTCCGTTCATGCCTCCGATGGGACAGAGGTATCGGCACCAGAAGCGTTTTTCGAACACCGTTGAGCTGATCACGGCCCCTGCCGTGATCAGTAAAAGCAGGCAGCTGCTCAGCCAGGCGGTGTCTTCAAGGTTCCAGACCTCTTCCCACAGGAGAATCGCGGCAAACCCGGCGGCTAGAGCAGGAGCTCCCCAGCGGTCCAGGTCTCCATGGGGCCAACTCCTTTTTCGCCATGGGGTGAGCCGTTGGGCGATCTGCCCCCACACCATGAACGGACAGATCGAGCACCAGAGTCGACCCACCAGTGGGTAGCTCAGCAGGATCAAAGGCCACCACCAAGCCCAGAACAGGGTCAGCATCGGATTGACTGCGCGCTCCTGGGGGCCAAGCCAGAGCGCCAGGTTCACAGCCACGAACAGCCAGCTCACCAGGCCGAACAGCAGTGTGTTCCAGAGCGCCGGTGCGCGCATCCACTCCCGCAACTGCGGTTTCCAGCGCCAGATGTCAAAACGGGTGCGCCGTGATTTTTCTTCGGTCCAGAAGACCTCTTCGGGGAGCAATGGTGGAAGCTCGCCTTGGCTTTGCTGACGCGCCTGACGCAGGGCGCGATCCACCATCGCTTCGAGTTCGCGCAGGTTGTTGGCGAAATCGTGGTTCTGAAGCCGTCGCACCACGCTGTCCGGCAGGGCGGGTGGTTGGCTCCAGCCGAGTCCAGGGCTCTGCAGCCTCAGCCGGTATCGCAGCCAGTCCCCCAGGTCGGTTCGGCGCACCCGCAAGGGAGGAACGCGGATGGTTCGCACCAGGCCATCTAGGGCCGGTATGGCGGCTTCGCTGGTGAACAGCACACGACCTTGGAAACCTGGCGCCTCTCCACGGGCCATCGCGATCAAGCGCTGCTGGAGCTCGTTGTCGATGCGGTCCATGCCGCTCACCAACAGGGTGCTGGATCCGAGCTCATTCAGCAGGTTGAGCGTGCTGCCCTGCAGATCACTGGCATCCAGTCGCACCAGCAGACGGCGTCGTTCCGCTGATCCGTAGTGCACCAGGGCGGCGAGATTGTCTTTTTCCAGGCCGGGCTCACCGCTGATCAGCACTGGCTGGCGTTGCGGGTCTCTGGCGGCCTCGAGCACAGCACTGCGCAGCCGTTGGGCATAGCGACTGGATCCCACGACGCCACGTCGGGCCCGGCCCAGAACGAAGGGGGCCAACCGCTGCAACCCAGCGCTGGATTCAGCCACCGATCAGCTGCTCGCTCAAGCTCCAGAGCCGCTGCCGTTCGGCAGGTTGATTCGCTGCTGGGGCAACACGGCAGAGCGCCGGTGCACCCCGCAATCCACCGAACTGCTCAGGGCCGTAGTGCTCGCCACCCTGCGCTGTCGCTGCGGTGGCGGCATGCAGTTGCGGCAGGGCACCCATGCTGGCGCTTTGAAACAAGGGATCCATCAGCCGGTAGGCCACAGCCTCGAAGCGATTGCCAACGCTGGCGATCGCCGTGGGTTGCAGTTCGGTGCGTGCGATGCCCGGATGGGCGGCCAGTGAGCGGATGGGGCTGCCCTGCTTGCGCAGGCGTGCATCCAGCTCGAGGGCAAACATCACATTGGCGAGTTTGCTTTGGCCATAGGCCCCATAGCGGTCGTAGCCCTTGCTCCAACTGGGGTCGTCCCAACGGATCTTGCCGAAGTACTGCGCCCCGGAGGTCACCGTCACTACCCGCGGGTCGGGCCGGTTCTGCATCAGCGTCAGCAGCGCCTGGGTCAGGGCCATGTGCCCCAGGTGATTCACACCGAACTGCAGTTCATGCCCCTGGGCGGTGCTCCGGCGCGGCGGCGCCATCACTCCAGCGTTGTTGATCAGTAGGTCGAGGCAGCCGTAGCGCTCGCCGATGCTGTTCGCCGCCCGTTGGACGCTGGCCAGGTCCGCCAGATCCAAATCCACCAGATCCACCGCACCTCCATCCCGCTCCTGCAGCAAATCTTGTTTGGCCGTCTCCGCTTTGCGGGGGCTGCGGCACGCCAGCACCACGGTTGCCCCGCAGCGTTTCAAGGCTCGCGCGGTTTCGAGGCCCAGACCGCTGTTGGCTCCGGTGATCAAGGCAATGCGTCCCTGCTGGTTCGGGATGTCAGCAGCGGACCAACCCATGTCTCGAGGAAGAGTGAATGCATTGTGCCGAGTTCGCTTTCAGAGTCGTCGCGCCAGAACCTCCAACAAGGTTGGTCCAACCCAGTAGCAACCCGGTTCAGCCTGTGCACGGGCGATTTCGTCCTGAGCCTCCAGTGCGTCGTCGGCACTCCAGTGCCCCAATTGTTGAAGTCGCCTGCCGAACACCAGGACAAACCTCTCCATCCATTGCCCTGCCATGGATGCTGCATCGCCCAATACGGGGATTGGCTTCAGGTGCTCGATCTGCCATCCGCGCTGATGGAGCAAACCGGGGAGTTTCCGGTTGACGTCGGGATCGCCGCCGTCTTCACGAAAACTGCTCTGACAGGCCCGGCCAAAGCGCTGAATCGCTCGTCCGTGGGGATGCAGCCCGAAGGTGTCCCAATGAACGTATTCATGGATTAACCAGCGTCCGCCAGGTTGGATGCACTGATCCACCCCAGCCAAGAGGGGCTCCAGCTGGGGCAAAAACATGGCCACCCAGCGGCACCACACCAGATCGAAGAATTCCCTTGGCCAGGGATCTTTGAGCAGATCCTGTTGGCGGAGTTCCAGTTGATGCAAGCCCGCTTGTTCCGCCATGCGGCGACCCGATGCGACGTAAACCCCACTGCGTTCCAACCCCAGGACGCGACCTTGGGCACCCACAGCATTCGCCAGATCTGCTGCAGCGAACCCTGGCCCCGCACCCAGGTCGAGCACGCTCTGCCCCAAATGGAGGCCGGCGCGCTGCCAGGCGGCTTGGGCCGTCGGTCGCCAAAGACAGTGCTGGAAACGCAGGCGTTCCAGCTCCTCGGTGTGGGTTCCCAATAGGTAGGGGTCCCTTGGTGGTGAGGCGTCCGAACCCAGCTTCAGTCTTCCGGGAACAGCAATTCGGCCAGTTCGTCGGCGTCGACGTCGTAGACGCGGGCCAGGCTGGTTTCGATGGCGCTGGTCACCTCGCCGGGCAGGAAGCGCATCGAGTTCAGGGCGTCCTCGGCGATGTCATCGGTGAGCAGCTTGTCCTCGCTGTCCAGTTTTTCGTCATTGATCACCGCCATCACCCAGCTCTGGTAGGCGTAGACCAGATCGGAGAACTCGAGTTCGGGATCGTTCAGGTCCAGGGCCATGGTGCGAATAGCCAGTCGCCCCAGTCTGACCTTTCACAGGAGAGGATGAACAGCATGGATTCCGCTGATGCCACTGGCCTCCAGGCCACGCTCTTTGATTTCGCCATTGCTGAGCTTGTGCGGCAACACCGGGAGAGCTTCCAGCCCCTCTGGACTGCGGAAAGTTGGGTGAAGTTGTTGATCTGGTTGTCGTTGAATTGCGGCAGCTCCGGGGATGAAGCCGGCATGGCCCATTTCGTCGAGGCGCTCGGTCCGAGCCTCACCACCAGGATGCGGCGGGTTTTCTTTGAGCGGGAACTGGAGGCTCTTGATCTTCAGGTGATGGCGGATCCGGCCGAGCAGCAGGTGCTGGTGTTGCCGATGGGTCCTGGTGTCCCTCTGGATCTCGAACGGGCCGCGGCGGTGATTGAACAGGTGAAGCTTCAGGATCAGGTGGTAGCGGATCGTGGTCGCTGGCAGGCCCTGGATGCTGTGGTGGCGATTCCCCGCATGGTGGCAACGGCATGAACCTGATCGGCCGTTACCGCAATGCCGGCTTCGAGTCGGTGGCCGATGCCGTGAGTGAGTTCTTCCCGCGCCGCTTGGATTTGCACCGTCCTGGCGTGACCTTTGGGCCGGATGGTACGGGCGAACCGGCGAAACAGAGCACCGACATCAGCCTGGTGGCGATTGATCGCTCGGAACCTGAATCCTTCGCCCTTTCACAACTGATCTTTCGTGGGGTGACGGCAGGGTTGGATCGCTATCTGCAGGAGCGACCGATGTTCCGTCAGTGCTGCCCGCAGCAGAGCCTGTTCGTCAATCCCATCTTCAATCTTCAGCACTACGCCCCTGGGGAAGGGTTCAAGCGTTGGCACTGTGATTGGACCATTAGCGATGAGGTCACCGAACCGGTGCACCGAGTGCTGGCCTGGATTCTTTATTGCAACGACGTGGATGAGGCGGGCACCGAGTTTCATTGGCAGGACCATCACGAACCGGCGGAGCGGGGCAAGCTGGTGATCTTCCCTGCTGCTCCATCCCACATTCATCGGGGACGGGTGAGTGAGAGCGCAAGCAAGCTGATCGCCACCGGTTGGATCAATGCCGGACGCCAGGAGGACTACTTAAGTCGCCTCGCCCGTTGAGCTGGGCTGGTCCTCTGGGATGGCGTCTTCCACTTGCAACTGATTGGCGGCAGCACCTATGCGCAGGGTCTGATCTTTTGATGGTGGCCACTCCATCGGGTAAACCTGGCGTTGTGGGAAGGGGATGCCGATGCCGTTCTCTTCAAAAGCCGTCCAGATGGCTTGGCGTAAATCACTCCCAACAGCAAACGCTTCGAGTGGGTTGCGTACCCAGAACAGCAGCTTGTAGTTGATCGATGAATCCGCGAAATCGACGGTGAAGGCTGCCGGGGGTGGGTACTGCAGCACCTTCTCGTGCTTGCGGGCGACCTCCTCCAAGACCGCAATCACTTGACTGGGTTCGTGGTGATAAGCCGCTCCCACCATCACCCCGTCGCGGCGGGAGGTTTCTTCGGCGGTGTACGACTCAGCCTCTTGGGTGAAGAAATTTTGATTTGGAATCAGCAGTTCGGCGCCATCGCGGCCGCGGCGCAATTGGGTGGCGCGCAGCCCCAGCTTTCTCACGGTGCAGGGGTCGCCGTTGATCATCAGGATTTCTCCGGGGCGCACGGAGCCTTCAAACAGCAGCCAGAGGCTGCTGATGAAATTGGAAATGATCTCTTTAATGCCAAAGCCGATGCCCACGGAAAGGCCTCCGGCTACAGCTACTAAGGCGGTGCCATTGATTCCGATGTAATACGCCACCCCCATGACGCCAATGCCGATCACCGAGTAGCGAAGAATCACTTCGAGCGCTTTGCGGCCCTGGGGCTTAATGCCGAAGAATCCACCCCCAAGCCAGGCGGCGAAGGCTGCCGGACGGCTGGCCAGGGTGATAACCAGATAAACGATTACCAGAGCTGTGCACAATTTGCCGATGGTGAGCGTCACCCCGAACACATCTCCCAGGGAAATCAGCGACAGCGATTCCCGGCTTCCAAGCATCTGGAAGAAGGTGAGGATTGAAATGACCAACAGAATGGGCCGGAAGAATGATTTATCGATTTCTTCGACCGGTACTTTTGGAAAGCGGCTGAGAATGAGTTGCTTGGTGGGTTCCACGCAGCGCCAGATCAGCCAGAGCAGCGCCAGATACTGCAGGTAGCCCGCTGTGACTCCAACGAGGGTCAACGTGGTGGCGATGAGAAACAGTGCCGCCGGCACCAGGAGATGGATCAGGCTGGCGATCAGGGGACTCCTGAGTTTTCGCTTCACCCGTGATTCGCTGGTGATGGCGGCGACGAACAATCCCACCTGGAGAAGCACGGAACCCCGCTGCAGATAGCCCAGCCAGGTCGTGGTTTCAGAGGTGATTTCGGTGATCATGAATCGCTCTCCCGCAAACTTTTCAGGATTTTTTGACTGGATTCCTCTGGGGAACTGACGTCGTAGATGGTGTCGAGCAGAGCATCTGAGATGGTTTCATAACGCTCTGGATCGCGAAACACGCGCGCTTTGGATTGTCCTTTTGCGGCATTTACTTTCAGCGACTGCTGTGCATACATCACCAAGGCTTCTGTGCCGCCGGGGATTTTGGCGGCAACGATCTTCGCGGCTTTGCGATTCACCGGCAGCGAATTTCGTCCGGCCAGGGCGTAGGTCTTCTGCGCCCAGGGTTTGGTGATGAAGTCGATCATCACCAGGGCCTTCTCCCGCTGTGTTCCGCTTGAATTTCGCCCTAGCGACCACACCTGAAGTTTGGTGGCGGCTTTGAGCTTTGTTGAAGGTCCTTTGGGGAGAGGAGCGAGCGCAAGTTTGTCTTTCATTTGCTCTCTCAATTCCCGCAGGCTGCTGCTCCAGCAGGTGATCCAATCCAGCTCTCCAGCCACCAAGGCGTCGCGGAGGGTGCGCTGATCGTTCAGAAAACGAATGTTTTGCTGATAGCTCGCGTTTTCCAGCCACTGCAACCAATGGGTCACGTTGGCCTGGCGTTCAGCATCTGGAGGGAGCTTCGCGAGTGCGGCTTCCATGGCTTCGCCAGCGTCAAATGATTCAGCACTCCAGAACAGATCCTTCAGCTGAAGTGCCATGCCGAAGTTGTTTTCTTCGCTGGCTTGTTCCATCTGTTCAAGGGTCTGGGGAGGAGAGGGCAATCGCTCCTTGTTGAAGCAGGCCAACTGCACAAACTGATTCACCGGACGGCCCACCAGTTTCCCGTCCTTGGCTGTGACGAGGTCGAACAGATAGCTCGGTGTGTCAGCACGATCTTCACGAGAGATGTCAATCGGATCGACCAAGTTGCGCTTGTACAACTCGAGGGCTGTGTCGCTATCGGTGATCAGCAGATCCGGGCCAAAGCCGCTACGGGTCTGATCTTCAATCTCATCAACAAAATTTTTCTGGGTGGACAGGGTTAGTTGAGGGCGGATGGTGGGATCCACACTTCTGATGTGATCAATGGCGTCTTCAGTGACCTCCCGCAGCCGTTCGTAGTCCTTGCTTGAGATCGTTTCTGAGTTATTGATCGTGCGAACCACCTTGATCACAACCGGTGGGCGCCAACTGCTGCAACCTGTTGTAAGGGCCGTTAGTGCAATGCCCAGGGCCAGATGCTGGATCCGGATTAGCCCCATGCCATCGCTTCGGTGAGTCGATGCTAGGGACGTTGGCCGGAGTGGGCAGGGCTTTGCGAGCATGTCCTGCTGAAACGCTGAGCATTCCGTGCCCGAACTGGCCAAGACCTACGACCCGGTTGGCACGGAGGCCCGATGGCAACAGGCCTGGGACGACCAGGGAGCCTTCCATCCCGACCCGAAGGCGCCCGGTGAACCGTTCTCGGTGGTGATCCCGCCACCGAACGTGACTGGCAGCCTGCACATGGGCCATGCCTTCAACACGGCCTTGATCGACACGATCGTTCGCTACCAGCGTTTGGCTGGAAAGAACGTGTTGTGTCTGCCCGGCACCGACCACGCCTCGATCGCGGTGCAGACGATCCTGGAGAAGCAGCTGAAGGAGGAGGGCAAGACCCGCCACGATCTCGGCCGTGACGCCTTCCTGGAGCGGGCCTGGCTGTGGAAGGCCGAAAGCGGTGGACGGATCGTGGGCCAGCTGCGCCGTCTGGGCTATTCCGTTGATTGGAAGCGCCAGCGCTTCACCCTCGATGAGGGCCTTAGTGAGGCGGTGAAGGAGGCCTTCGTGCGGCTGCATGAGCAGGGGCTGATCTACCGCGGTGAATACCTGGTGAACTGGTGTCCCGCCTCCGGCTCGGCGGTGAGCGATCTGGAGGTGGAAATGAAGGAGGTGGACGGTCACCTCTGGCATTTCCGTTATCCCCTCAGCTGCGGTGAAGGTCATCTGGAGGTGGCCACCACCCGGCCTGAAACGATGTTGGGCGACACGGCGGTGGCGGGGAATCCCACCGACGAGCGCTATGCCCATCTGGTGGGCCAGACCCTCACGCTGCCGTTTGTGGGGCGCGAGATTCCAATCGTGGCCGACGACCACGTGGAGAAAGACTTCGGCACCGGCTGCGTGAAGGTGACGCCGGCCCACGACCCCAACGATTTCGCCATCGGCCAGCGCCACGGTCTGCCTCAGATCACGGTGATGCGCAAGAACGGCACGATGAACAAAGAGGCTGGCCAGTTCGAGGGGCTCGATCGCTTCGAGGCCCGCAAGGCCGTGGTGGCTGGCTTGGAGGAGCTGGGGCTGCTGGTGAAGGTGGAGGACTACCGCCACAGCGTTCCCTATTCCGACCGCGGCAAGGTGCCGGTGGAGCCGTTGCTGTCCACCCAGTGGTTTGTGAAAACCGAGCCCCTAGCTGCCCGCTGCCGTGAGGCGCTGGAACAGCAAGATCCCCGCTTCATTCCTGAGCGCTGGGAGAAGGTCTACCGCGACTGGCTCACCGACATCCGCGACTGGTGCATCAGCCGTCAGCTTTGGTGGGGGCATCGCATCCCCGCCTGGTTCGTAATCAGTGAGAGCGGCGGCAAGTACACCGACACCACGCCCTACGTGGTGGCCCTCAACGAAGCCGAAGCCCTGGAGAAAGCCAAGGCGGAGTTCGGTGCGGCGGCGGAGATCGAGCAGGACGAAGACGTGCTCGACACCTGGTTCTCCAGTGGCCTGTGGCCCTTTTCCACCTTGGGCTGGCCCGATGCGAGCAGCGCCGATCTGCAGCGTTGGTATCCCACCAGCACCCTGGTGACGGGCTTCGACATCATCTTTTTCTGGGTGGCCCGGATGACGATGATGGCCGGCGCCTTCACCGGCGAGATGCCCTTCCAGGACGTCTACATCCACGGCCTGGTGCGGGACGAGCAGAACCGCAAGATGAGCAAGAGCGCCGGCAACGGCATCGATCCGCTGCTGCTGATCGACCGCTACGGCACTGATGCCCTGCGCTTCGCCCTGGTGCGGGAAGTGGCTGGCGCTGGTCAGGACATCCGCCTGGACTACGACCGCAAGAAAGACACCTCCGCCACGGTGGAGGCCTCCCGCAATTTCGCCAACAAGCTCTGGAATGCCACCCGCTTCGCCCTGATGAACCTGGGTGGCGAAACGCCGGCCCAATTGGGGGACCCCGACCCCGCGGCTCTGCAGCTGGCGGACCTCTGGATTCTTTCCCGCCTGGCCCGGGTGAATCGGGAGACAGCCGAGCGCTACAGCAACTATGGCCTCGGTGAAGCGGCCAAGGGGCTCTACGAGTTCGCTTGGAACGACGTTTGCGATTGGTATCTGGAGCTAAGCAAGCGCCGGCTCAACCCCGGTGAGAACCCCTCAGCCGAGGCCCTCGCCGATCAGCGGGTGGCCAAGCAGGTGCTGGCCAAGGTGATCAGCCAGATGCACCTGATGCTGCATCCGCTGATGCCCCACCTCACCGAGGAGCTCTGGCACAGCGTCACGGGTGAGCCGGAGACCAGCTTCCTGGCCCTGCAACCCTGGCCGGTGTTGGATCAAAGCGCTCTGGATGATGGGTTAGAAGCCTCCTTCGCCGAGCTGATCGGTGCCATTCGTGTGGTGCGCAACCTTCGCGCTGTGGCGGGTCTCAAGCCCTCCCAGTCGGTGCCGGTACGCTTCGTCACCGGCCGCGGCGAGCTGGCGGCTGTGCTCAGCCAAGGCACGGCCGACATCACGGCGCTGACCCGGGCGGAGTCGGTCGCGGTGATGACACCAACAGAGGCCGATGCCGCTCCGGTGGCCAAGGCCTTGGCTGGGGTGAGCGGTGAGCTGCAGGTGCTGTTGCCGATCGAAGGCCTCGTCGATCTGGATGCGCTCAAGGGCCGCCTGGAGAAAGACATCGCCAAGGCGGAGAAGGAGATCAAGGGCCTGGCCGGCCGTTTGGGGAATCCCAACTTCGCTGATAAGGCACCGCCGGAGGTGGTGGCTGAGTGTCAGGCCAACTTGGATGAGAAGCAGGCCCAGGCGGATTTGGCCCGTAAGCGCTTGGCCGACCTGAGCTGATCCGGTGATTCAGGTTCAGGGGCTGAGCAAGACCTACCGGGTTGCCGAGAAGCAGCCCGGTTTGGCCGGCACCATGCGCCATTTCATCCGGCGCCGCACGCGGGATGTGACGGCGGTGCACGACGTGTCCTTTGCGATTGAGCCCGGCGAGATGGTGGGCTTTCTCGGCGCCAATGGCGCCGGCAAAACCACCACCTTGAAGATGCTCTGCGGGTTGATCCACCCCAGCGCTGGGGAGGTGCAGGTGGCAGGGCACAGGCCGCAGCGACGCCAGGCAGAGTTTTTGCGCCGGATCACCTTGGTGATGGGGCAGAAGCAGCAGCTGCTCTGGGACCTGCCGCCGATGGATTCCTTGCGGGTGAATGCAGCGGTCTACGGCATCCCCGATGCTGTGGCCAAGCGGCGGATCAGCGCGCTGGCCGATCTGCTGGAGCTGGGGGAGGAGCTCACTCGCCCGGTGCGCAAGCTCTCCCTGGGCCAGCGGATGAAGGCTGAACTGCTGGCGGCCTTGCTGCACGAGCCGGAGGTGCTGTTCCTCGATGAACCAACTCTTGGGCTGGATGTGAATGCCCAGGCCCGGGTGCGTCAGTTCCTGGCGGACTACAACCGCCGCACGGGGTCAACCGTGTTGCTCACCAGCCACTACATGGCCGACATCACGGCGCTCTGTCCACGGGTGCTGCTGATCCACCAGGGGCGGTTGTTCCACGACGGCCCCCTTGAGGCTCTTGCCGATCAATTGGCGCCGGAGCGGGAGGTGCGGCTGAAATTGGAGTCGCCGATTGAGCCGGCAGCACTGGCCGGGCTGGGACGGCTCGAGCAGCTGGAGGGCTGTGATGTGCGGCTGCTGGTGCCCCGCGACCAGCTCACTGCTGTGGTGGCGCAGCTGCTGGACCGCTTCCCCGTACGCGATTTGGACGTGACCGATCCGCCCATAGAGGAGTTGATCGGTGGGTTGTTCCGGCAGGGGCGCGTCTGATGCGGATTTTCGGGTTGAACCGTCGGATCATCCGGGTGCTGCTGGGATCCCAGTACGCCCACATGCTCGAGTACCGCGCCGAGATCGCCCTCTGGGCCCTCTCCGGGGTGTTGCCGTTCATCATGCTCAGCGTCTGGAGCGGCAGCGACGCGCGCTCGGGGCTAGGGCTGGATGGTGTGGCCCTGGATCGTTATTTTCTCAGCGCCTATTTGGTGCGCCAGTTCTCGGTGGTTTGGGTCGTCTACGCCTTCGAGGAGGACGCCCTGCTGGGTCGGCTGTCGCCCTATCTGTTGCAGCCGCTGCATCCGCTCTGGCGGTATGTGGCGGCTCACCTCGGTGAGCAGCTCACCCGCCTGCCCTTCGCGGCCTTGATCGCAGCGGTGTTCTTTGTGGCGCAACCCCAGGCCTTCTGGCTGCCCTCCTTGGGCGGCTTTCTGCTGGCCTGGCTGGCCACCTGGATGGCCTTTGCCATCGCCTTCCTGTTCCAGAGCTTGATCGCGGCCCTGTGCTTCTGGAGTGAGAAGGCCAGCGCCCTGGAGCGGCTTCAGTTCATTCCCTTCGTGTTTCTTTCTGGTTTGTTGGCACCCCTCACGGCGTTCCCGCCGGCGGTGCGGGCTGTCGCCCAGTGGACGCCCTTCCCTTACCTGATCGACTTTCCAGCTCGGGTGCTGGCGGGCCAGCCGGTGGATCTGATGGCGGGCTTTGGCGCGCAACTGGTCTGGGTTGCTCTGTTGCTGCCGTTGGTGCTGCTGCTCTGGCGTGCCGGCGTGCGGCGCTACAGCGCCATGGGGGCCTGATGGGGCGGTACTGGCGGACGTTGCGTCGCTTCTGGAGCACCGCCGTGGCGGTGCAGTTGGAGTACCAGGCCAACGTGTTGATCGAGTTGCTGGCGGTGGCGATGAGCCTCAGCGGCAGCTTGTTTTTGCTTTCGCTGTTCTATGGCCCCAATCAGACGTTGGGGGGTTGGAGCTGGGCCCAGGCCCTGATGGTGCAGGGGCTTTACACCGTGTTCGATGGCATGGCTACCACCTGGCTGCGCCCGAATCTTGGGGCGATCGTCACCCATGTGCGCGAGGGCACCCTGGATTTCGTGCTGCTTAAGCCGATCGACAGTCAGTTCTGGTTGTCGCTCCGCACGCTCTCGCCGGCGGGGCTGCCGGAGATCGGCCTGGGGCTTGGGCTCTTGGCCTGGGGCAGCCATCAGGCCGGCGTGGTGCTCAGCCTTTCTTCCCTGTTCACCGTGCTGGTGATGCTGCTGGCGGGTGGCTTGATCCTGTACTCGCTCTGGTTTCTGATCGCCGCCACCAGCATCTGGTTCGTCAAAACCTGGAATGCCACCGAGGTGTTGCGGGCCCTGCTGGCCTCTGGCCGTTATCCCCTCAACGCCTACCCGCCTGCTCTGCGCCTGCTGTTCACCCTGGTGTTGCCCGTGGCGTTTCTCACCACTGTTCCCGCCCAGGTGCTGCTCGGTGAAGCTGCCGCACCGATGCTGCTAGCGGGCTTGGGGCTGGCGGTGCTGTTCTTTGCGGCGGCTCGGGCCTTCTGGTTGTTTGCCCTGCGTTTTTACACCTCAGCCTCCAGTTGAGTGCAATGCTCCACGCCATGCGTGGGTGAGTTCGCTTGATCTCCTTGGTTCAGCACTGGCTGCCGGATGTGTTGGAGCTGCTGCGCTCCCCAGCTGGGGCGCTGCTTTTCATTCCGCTTTATGCCCTCTGGGTGACGCTCCTGCTGCCTGGGGTTTGGGCTTCGATGCTGGCCGGGGTGCTCTATGGCACCTGGCTTGGCAGTGGCCTGGTGTTCGTTGGGGCCTGCCTGGGGGCGGTGGTGGTGTTTTTGCTGGGGCGTTCGGTGCTGCGCGACTGGGCCCAGCGCCGCTTGGAGCAGCTCCCCAAGCTGCAGGCGGTGGAGCGGGCCGTCAGCAAGGAGGGGCTGAAGCTCGTTTTACTGACGCGCCTCTCGCCCGCTTTTCCCTTTTCCCTGCTCAACCTCGCCTACGGCCTTAGTGAGGTGAGCCTGCGGGACTACAGCATCGGCTTGATTGGGATTCTTCCCGGCACCGTGTTGTTTTGCGGTTTGGGGGCGCTGGCTGGAGATGTGGCCCGTTTCGGTGAAGTGCTGGGGGGTGAGGCCGATGCCGGTACCTGGGCGCTGCGGGTGGTGGGGGTGCTCGCCACGCTGGCGGTGGTCTGGTTGGTGAGCCGGGCAGCCCGGCGGGCCCTTCAGGATGTGGAGACGTCGCTCTGATCGGGATCGGGAAGACGCCAGTCCCGCAGAACAGCGATCAGGATGAACCAGGCCAGGCGCGCGCGGGCGATCGGGCCGCGGCGCTGCTGCAGCTCAGCCAACTTGGCCCGTCCGCAGTCGGTCTTGATCCAGCGGTGCAGAGCAGGGGGGGATTGGCTCATGGCTGCAGCATGGCGGTGAGGTCGTCTTCGCTGAGCACCGCCACCCCGAGGCTCTCGGCTTTGGTCAGTTTGCTGCCGGCGGCCTCGCCCGCTACCAGGTAGTCGGTCTTCTTGCTGACGCTGCCGTTCACCTTGCCGCCGGCCGCTTCGATCAGCGTTTTGGCTTCACTGCGGCTCAGGCTGGGGAGTGTTCCTGTGAGCACCAGGGTCTTGCCCTGCAGCACGCCGTCGGCATCAGCTCCAGCTTGGCTCGCGGCCTCCTGCTCGGAGGCACTTGCTTCCAGGGAGAGGCCGACGCTGCGCAAGTCCTGCAGCAGCTGTTGGTTGGCGGGTGTGCGCAGCCATTGGCCAAGGCTGGCGCTGATTTCCGGGCCGATGCCGTGCAACGCGGCGACCCGCTCTGGTGCCTCAAGAGCCGCTGCTGCGAGGTTGTCGATGCTGAAGAAGTCAGCGGCGAGAGCTTTGGCGTTGACTTCGCCGATGTTGCGGATTCCAAGGCCATAGAGCTGCCGGTGCCAGGGCTGCTGTTTGGAGGCCACCAGGGCGGCCACCAGGTTGGTGGCCGACTTGTCTCCCATTCGATCCAGGCTGGCGAGAAGAGCCGCATCCAGCCGGTAGAGATCGGCGAGCGAGCGCACCAGGCCGCGGTCTACCAGTTGTTCGATCAACTTGCTGCCAAGGCCATCCACATCCAGGGCGCCTTTGCTCACCCAGTGCCGCAGGCCACCCCGCAAGATCGCCGGGCAGCTGCTGTTCACGCAGCGGGTGGCGGCTTCATCGCCCTCCCGCACCAGGTTGGAGCCACATTCGGGGCACTTGTCCGGCAGTTGCACCGGTGTGGCGTCGCTGGGCCTGAGCTCCGGCAGCACCCGCACCACTTCGGGAATGATCTCCCCGGCTTTGCGCACCACGATGGTGTCGCCCAGATGCAGATCCAGTTCAGCGATCCGATCGGCGTTGTGGAGGGTGGCGCGGCTGACGCTGGTGCCGGCCAAGGCCACCGCTTCGAATTCCGCGACGGGGGTGATGGCACCGGTGCGGCCCACTTGCGCGCCAACGCGCAGCAGACGGGTGGGGGCTTCTTCGGCGGGGTATTTGAGGGCAATGGCCCAGCGCGGTGCCTTCTGGGTGAAGCCAGCTTCGTCCTGCAGCTGTAGGTCGTTCAGCTTCACCACCACGCCGTCGGTGGCATAGGGGAGGTCATGGCGACCCTGCTCCCAGTGGTCGCAGAAGCGTTGGATGGCGGCCAGATCGGCACAGAGCTCCCGGTTCGGGTTCACGCGGAAACCAGCCGTGTTGAGCCACTCCAGAGCCGCCCATTGGCTGGGGGGTTGGTCGTCACCCGGCAGGTGCAGGGTGTAGGCGAAGAAGTCGAGCCGGCGTGCGGCCACCACCTTTGGGTCCAGTTGGCGCAGGGTTCCGGCGCAGGCGTTGCGGGGATTGGCGAACAGGGCTTCGCCCCGTTGTTCGCGTTCGGCATTGATCGCCGCGAAGGTGGCATCGGGGATGAAGGCCTCCCCTCTCACCTCCACCCATTCCGGTGGATTGTCGATCTGAAGGCGAAGGGGAATCGAGCTGATCGTGCGCACGTTGGCGGTGATCTCTTCACCGCGACTGCCATCGCCACGGGTGGCGGCCCGCTCCAGCACCCCATGGCGGTAGCTCAGGGCGAGGGCATTACCATCAATTTTCAGTTCCCCCACGAGGGGCAGCTGGGTGTCGTTGGGGCGGTCCAGCACCTTGAGCAGCCGCTCATGCCAGGCCTGCAGGTCGTCGCGGTTGAAGGCGTTATCGAGGCTGAGCAGCCCCACACGGTGCTCAACGCTGCTGAACCCTTCCGCTGGTGCCCCACCCACCCGCTGGGTCGGGCTGTCGGGACGTTGCAGATCAGGATGGCTTTTTTCCAGCTCGAGCAGCTCGCGATAGAGGCGGTCGTAGACCGCGTCCTCCATCACCGGAGCATCGAGAACGTAGTAGGCGTGGCCGGCACGGTTGAGCAGTTGCCGCAGTTCCGCGGCCCGCTCGTGCGGATCAGGCATTGACCCGGTTGATGCGGGCAATGCGCCAGTTGTCCTCCACCTTGGTGAAGGTGAAGTCGAGGGGCAGCTCCTCGTCACCCTCGGACTTCAATTTCACGGTGAGGAGCAAGTTGCCTTCCTGCACGCGGGGCCTTCCGGACTTCAGATTGCGGAACTTGTTCAGCTTGAGGTCGGCCAAGAAGCGGATGAATTGCTGGCGGCTCACGTGTTGCCGATAGGCCTTGGTGGTGAGCAGGTAGGCACCATCAATGCGGCCGGCAGCCACCTGGGTGAAGAACTGCTTGATCAGGGGGTTGATGCCGCGGGCGTCGAGCACCAGCTTCACGGCGTTGTAGATCCAGTACCCCAGCAGGGTGACTCCTCCCGCCAGCAAAGCTTTGCTGCCGATGTCACGCACCAGTCCTAGTTCCATCACCTGCTGTCAAAGCAGGCCGAGTCTGACTGACCACGGCAAGATGGCGCTGATTCGGATCTCCTCCCCTCGCTCTGTGCCTTTGCAGCCCCTGCTGCCGTTGTTTCACCGCCTCAACCGGGAGCATTTCGGAGGTGTTCTGGTGGATGGTGGGCAGCCGCTGACGGCTGTGCGTTGGAGTGATGGGCGGATGAGCCGCACCGCGGGGTTTTATCGGCGTGGTCCAGGGGTGGGCGCGGGGCGCGGCAGCGAGATCGTTTTATCGCGACCCGTCTTAGAACCGCTGCCGCAGACCGCCACGGAAAGCACGCTTTGTCACGAGATGATCCACGCCTGGGTCGATCTGGTGCAGCGCCGCCGGGAAAGTCATGGACCGCTGTTCCGGTCTCGGATGGCAGCGATCAATGCGGCCCAGAGTCGCTTTCAGGTGAGCATCCGCCACAGCTATCCGGTACCGCCCCGGCTGCCCCGCTGGCTAGCGGTCTGTCCCCGCTGCGGGCGTCGCACTCCTTGCCGGAGACGCACGCGCAATGCCGCTTGCCGTGCCTGTTGCATCGAGCACTTTCACGGCCGCTGGGATGCCAGCTGTGTGCTCAGTTATGTGGAGGCGGAGGGCTAGATGGAGGTGTTTTGGCTGTCCCTGGAGTGCGGTGGTGTGGTGATTGTGTTGTTGGGATTGCGGCGGGAACACTGGTTGCGCCGCCGTCGTCGGTAACGTCAGGGGATGGAGGAGCGATTCGATCGGTTGGACCGGTTCCGTGATCAGCGGGATCGCCGTCTCGACCAATTTTTGGAAACCGGACGTCAGCTCGTCGATGGTGTGTCTGGTCGGCGGCCTGGACAACGACCTGGCCAGCGGCGTTCCGGTTTGGATCTCGATTCAGTGGGCCGCTGGGTCGGTGAAAAAGTCGAGTGGCTGCTGGAAGAGGACGACGACTGGCAGGAGCCCTGGCAAGAGTCCGGGCGGGGCCGCCCGGAGGCCGCGCGTTCCATGCGTTCAGCCCGTCGCCCCCTCGATGCGATTTCACGCCGGGGCCGCCGTTCTGTGCCGGCACCAGTGCCAACGTCAACGCCGCCTGTGGCTCAGGAGTTCAAATCAGATCAGCAGGATTGGCCGGAGGATGACAGCTTTCGAGTTCAGCGTTGGTCACGGTCGGCGCAAACGCCCCCGCTTCCGGAGCCAGAAGCGGCTCCGAATCCGACTTCCGCAAGAAGGCCACTGCCGCGTTCCAGCCGCCGCCGTGCCGATTAACGGCTGGCGTGAAGCGAACGTGGGTTGACCCGATAGCGGCAGCCTCGTTCGGCGAGCTGGTGGTTTACGTCGTCGAGCAGTTCCCCGGGCATTTCTTCCGCCATTTGGTCGGCTGTGGCGGTGATCGACGGCGATCCGACCTGAAGGGCCTCCAGCAGTTGGGTCCACTGTTCGATTTGGAGGCTGCGGCTCATGGGCTCGTACCCCTTTTGTTCCAGCAGATGGCTGCAGACTTCGCGGTTCCAGAGCACGCTTCGCCCTTGGCCATGGGGGCCTGTCTGCATGGCGGCATTGGCGTCGAGTGCGCTCTGGGTGGGCCGACCTCGACGGTCACGCCAGCCTTGATGCTCGAGTGTCTTGCCGCAGTGAATGGCTGAAATGCCGTAGATCCGACCGAGGTCGGTGAGGCTGAGCCAAGAGGTGGTGGCAGCCATGACACGGTGAACCGAAGTGCCTACATCTTCCTGAGCACACAACTGTTGGCAAGTTGTCAAGAGCAAATCCCAACAAACCCGAAGGTTTGTTCATGAATTTTGTTGATACTCCTGGCGCAGCGTGGGCCCGAGCCAGGTTTCGAGCTGCGGGCTGAACACTTCGCGAATCACGGTGAGGGCCTTGCCTTGGCGGAAGAAGCGGTAGTGGCGGCTCCAGTACGGGCCGCGATAGCCAAAGGTCTGGTCGAGCCAATCTCCCTCCACTAGGGCCAAGCCGTCCACCTCGCGGAACAGTTCAGAGCGTCCTTCGGTCAGGCTTTTCCAGATCGGTTGGTTGCGGTCCCGTAGGTGCCAATCCGCTTCAGCTTGGTTCCACCAGCTTTCCGCCCAGGCCAGGGGTGTGCCGCCGCAGGTCAGCCAGACCTGGCGGCGCAGCAAGGGTGCCATCAGTTCCTTCACTTCCTCCGGTGCCCCGGGGTGGTCGCTCTGGTCGGCCTCCATGGCGATCAGATCCACGGCGACCGGTGAACCGGTCAGGAGTCGCAGGTGGCGGGTTGGGCTGCCATCACCCAGCAGCATCAGCCGCCAGGGTCCTGGTAGTTGTCGCGGTCCCTCCGCCGAGAGCACGGCGTCGGTGGGGGCTTGCCAGAGCTGGTGCGGTGATGGGTGAAGACGCTGGGTGGGGTTCAGAAGAGTCCTCCCACCGAAAGGGTTTGGCTCTGGCCGTTGCGGCTGATCACAGCACCGCTCTCAGTAACGTTGTCGAGAACCCAGCCGCTGCTGCCGATGGCATCACCGATGCCGGCGGACACCGATCCCTGTCCCAGCTTGAAAATGGCGGAACTGGTTCCACCGGGGCCCTGCACCACGCCAGTGAGTTGAGGGGTGGGCTCGATTGGAGCCGGGGCTTGATCGCTGCTGTGGGGAACGGCCTTCAACGGCTGTTTGATCGGCAGGGTCAGCGGTTCCAGGCTCAAGACCGCTTCTGAAGCCTTCTCGGGCGTGACCGTTATTTCTGGACGGGTCTCCTGCGCAGCGAGTTGATCGCGCAGCCGCTCGATCAGGGCGATGCTTTGTTGCCGTTCTAGGTCCAGGCGGGAGCGCTGCAGGCTGTTCACCAGCCAGGCGCTGCAGATCACCCCGGCAACGGCGACGCCACTCACCAGAGGCAGAAGCCAGGGGGTAGGGGAGCGGCGGTCGGGTGCTGCTGCCGTTGGTTCGTGCACATCCACATCCACCGGCACCAGGTACGGCTGGGTTGGGGCCGCGACCGTCTCACGGTCAAATACCTGGTCCATCACCTGCTCGGCTCGCAGGTTCCAGTAGGCGCGTGAGGTGGGAACCCGTGCTGACACCGCAGACGTTTCAGGACGCCAACGCTATCGAGCTTCTGCGGTGGGGGCGAGGGGTTGGTGTTCCCTTTTCTGCAGTTCCAGCCACATCAGCAGGGCTGTGATGTCGGCCTTGCTGACGCCGGGGATTCGGCTGGCCTGACCAAGGGTGCTCGGTTGAATCGCAGCGAGCTTTTCGCGGGCTTCGTTGGAGAGGGTGCCAATGCCGGCGTAGTTCAGATCGGCAGGCAGCTTGCGCTGGCTCTGGCGTTTCACCTGATCGATCTGTTGTTGTTGCCGTTGCAGGTAGCCGCTGTATTTGATGTCGATCTCAGCCCCCTCCCGCACTGGCAGGGGCAGGTCGGCGTCGGCCAGACCATGGCGCACCAGATCAGCGGCGTGCATGCCGGGACGGCGCAGCAGGTCGGCCAGGGTGATCGAGCCTTTGATCGCTGCGCCTGTTTCTTGCTCCACCGCCGGGGCCACAGGATCGCTCACCTTGAGGCGTACGGTTTCCAGTCGCTGTTTTTCGGCCTCCATCGCTTCGAGTTTGTTCTTGAACAGTTGCCAGCGGCGGTCGTCGATCAGGCCGAGCTCACGGCCCAGTGACGTCAGCCGGCGGTCGGCGTTGTCACCCCGCAGGATCAGGCGGTATTCGCTGCGGCTGGTGAGCACCCGGTAGGGCTCGCGCAGGTCTTTGCTCACCAGATCATCGATCATTGTGCCGATGTAGCTGCCTTCACGGGGGAAGTGCACCGGCTCCTGGCCGCCGATCAGCCGGGCCGCGTTGACGCCGGCCACCAGACCCTGGGCCGCGGCTTCCTCATAGCCCGTGGTGCCGTTGAGCTGGCCGGCGCTGAACAGGCCATGCACCCGCTTGGTTTCCAGGGATGGCTTGAGCTGGGTGGCGGGCAGGTAGTCGTAATCGACCGAATAGGCCGGCCGCAGCATCACGGCTTGTTCCAAGCCCGGCAGGCTGCGCAGCAGTTGCAGCTGGATCGGCTCCGGCAGGCCGGTTGAGAAGCCCTGCACATAGATCTCCGGGGTGTCGCGACCCTCTGGCTCGAGGAAGATCTGGTGGCTGTCCTTGTCCGCGAAGCGAACGATCTTGTCTTCGATTGAGGGGCAGTAGCGCGGGCCTTTGCTGTCGATCACGCCGCCGTAGATGGCGGTGAGGTGCAGGTTGTCGCGAATCAGCTGATGGGTTTGAGCTGTGGTGCGCGTGATGTGGCAGCTCATCTGCTCACCGCTCACCCAGGCGGCTGGGTCAAAGGAGAAGAAGCGATCGGCTGCATCGCTGGGCTGTTCTTCCAGCTGATCGAGGGCGATGCTGCGCCGGTCGACACGGGCGGGGGTGCCGGTTTTGAGCCGGTCGGTGTGGAAGCCGAGTTGCTGCAGCGCTTCGGTGAGGCCTTCGGCGGCCTGTTCGCCGGCGCGGCCGGCGGCCATCGATTGATGCCCCACCCAGATGCGGCCCCCCAGAAAGGTGCCGGCGGTGAGGATCACTGCTTCAGCGCCATACACGCTGCCGAAATAGGTGCGGATGCCGCTGATGCGTTGCTGATCGCCTTCCCCGCTGGTTTCCAGGCCGGTCACCATCGCTTCGCGCAGGGCGAGGTTGGGGGTGTGCTGCAGCAGTTGCAGCATCTGGCGGGAATAGAGGCGCTTGTCGGTCTGGGCGCGCAGGGCCCACACCGCCGGGCCCCGGCTGGCGTTGAGAATGCGCTTTTGGATGGCGGTGGCATCGGCCAGGCGGCCGATCACCCCACCGAGGGCATCCACTTCATGGACGAGCTGGCTTTTGGCGGGGCCGCCGACGGCCGGGTTGCAGGGCTGCCAGGCGATCCGGTCGAGATTGAGGCTGAAGAGAGCGGTGTTTAGGCCCAGCCGGGCGGCTGTGATCGCCGCTTCACAACCGGCATGGCCGCCACCAACCACGATCACGTCGAAGGATTCCGTGGGGGCGGCGGTGAAGCTCATGGCTTCATTATCCGGTTCTGCAGAAGTGCCTGTCTTGGCTCAGAGGTTGAGGTCTTGGAGGGATTGGATGATTTGGTGGGAATAGGTCCAGCTGCCAGAGGTGTTATCGAAGCTTTGGTTGAAGAAGATGTCTTGATAGGTGGCGTTGAGGGAGGTGCTGCCGGTGCTGTTCAGGCCGTAGGTGTTGACCTGAATCTTGTTCGGATCTGTGGAGAGATCAGCGAGCTGATCGAGGGCTGCATTGAGGTCGTTTTGCATTTGTTTCCACTGCCATTGGCCTTGGTTGTTTTGGAAGAAATATGGATTGCCCTTGGTGTCGTAGAGGAGGCCAGAGGTGGTGATGTCTTCTTTGCCGAGGGTTTCGGGAAGCGGAATGGCCTGGCCGGTGATGGAGTCAGAAGCGGCGTTGGTTCTGGTGTCCCACCAGCTGCGGCGTTCTGGCCTGCCATCGAGAACGAGGGAGATGGATGTGGATTGATCGCGCCGGTTGGGGTCGTTGGCTTTGTTGGTGAGGAGATAGTCGAGCCCTTCCAAGGCACCGAGCAATTCGGTGCCGGCATAGAGGTTGGAAGGTCTGCCTGAACGGCCCTGGTGGAGGTCGTAACGATTGGGCTTGGGGAGGCCAAGTTCTTTCCATTTTGAGTTGTTTTTTATTGAATTTCCGAAATCTTCTCCTGCCATTTTGAGCGACAGGATGGCTTGCATGGTGTCAATGCCGCTGCTTGGATTTGAGCGAGAGAGGGTGAAGGTGCTGTGATCGACGTGGTAGTTGTAAGTGATCAAATGAATGTCGAGATCATCGGCATGTTTTGCATCATTTAGGTTGTCAATGATGGTGTAGTTTTCGAGCTCTTTTATGGCTTGCGTGCTGGTTTGATTGGCGAGTGTTTGGAGTAACTGTGTTGATGTAACTGTGCTGTTGGTGCTGCGGTGTTGTAACTGATAGCCAGCGCGTTCAGCGTCTTGTGCGAAGGCTTCTAGTGCTATCAGGCATTGGAATTTGCTGTGGTCTTTCCCCTCGCTGTGGAGCATGGATGTGGAGGTATCGAGGAGGAGATAGATATCGCCTTTGTCTGAAGTGGTCTCTGGAGTTGGGGTCGGAACGGGTGTAGTTGTATTGACCGAGAAGGTGACGGTGTTATTGGCGTCTGATGCGTCTTGGTTGTTGTTGCCAGCACTATCAGAGAATTTGTCATTGGCGACGTGGATGACGCCGTTGCTGGTGCTGTTGGTGGTGGGAGTGAAAGTGGCGGTGTAAACGGTGCTGGAGACAGCGGTCCAGTTGGAGAGGGATCCACCGGAAATGCTGACATCGGACACGATGAAGTTGGAGGAGGCTTCTGAGAGGGTGAAGGTGAGTGTGGATGACTCACCAGCACTCAGAGTGTTATCGGCATCGTCATCCGTGATCGCGATCTTGGGCCGAATGGTGTCTGGAGTTGGAGAAGGAGAGGGAGAAGGAGTGGTGGTGGTATCGACCGTGAACGTGACCGAGTTATTGGCATCGGAACCATCGGTGTTGGCGTTATTGGCCGCATCGGTGAAGGTGCCACTGGCAACGGAGATCACTCCGGCTGTAGTGCTGTCAGTTGTTGGTGTGAAGGTGGCTGAATAGGAGGTTGCAGAAGCAGCGTTCCAGTTGGAGAGGCTGCCGCCAGAGATAGTGACGTCGGATTGAACGAAGTTGGTGGATGCTTCTGAAAGCGTGAAGGTGATGGTGGATGTCTCACCAACACCTAGGGAGTCATCGGCATCGTCTTCAGTGACGGCGATTGTTGGTCGGACGGTATCGACGGTAAAGGTGATGGAATTGTTGGCATCAGAACCGTCGTTGTTGGTGTTGCCCGAGGAGCCGGAAAATTTGGATGAGGCAACCGAGATCACACCGTCGGTGGTGCTGTCGGCTGTTGGAGTGAAGGTGGCCGTATAAACGGTGCTGGAGACAGCAGTCCAGTTGGAAAGGGACCCACCGGAAACACTGACATCGGACTCAACGAAATCGGTGGCAGCCTCGGAGAGGGTGAAGGTGAGTGTTGAAGTATCACCAGCACTTAAGGAATCATCGGCATCATCTTCAGTGATGGCGATTGTTGGTCTGATGGTATCGACCGTAAAGGTGATGGAATTATTGGTATCGGAGCCGTCGGCGTTGAGGTTGCCTGCGGCATCGGAAAATTTGGAAGAGGCAACGGAGATCACTCCGTTTGTGGTGCTGTTGGTGGTGGGAGTGAAGGTGGCGGTGTAGGAGGTCGAGGAGCCTGCGGTCCAGTTGGAGAGAGATCCACCGGATACGGAGACGTCTGATTCGATGAAATCGGTGGAGGCTTCTGAGAGGGTGAAGGTGAGGGTCGATGTGTCTCCAGCACCTAAAGTGTCATCGGCATCGTCTTCTGTGATAGCGATGGTAGGAGCCGTAGCATCCGTAATCGTGATGGAAACGGACTGCCAGGTATTGAGGCTGCCCCAATCAATCGAACGTTCACTTGCCGTAGAACCGGTGTTTCCGAGGGTTGCCATAACGTCAACCTCGTAAGTCCCGTCAGAGTTGTCATCGGTGTTGTTCCCATATGACGGGGCGGTATTAAATAAAAGCGCGCCAGTGGATTCATTGATTGAAAAGAGTGATCTATCGGAACCTCCTGATAGTGACCAAAAAATTGATTTTGAGCCGCTAAAACTACCGGTACTCGAGAATGTATGGACGGCCGAAGTGTTTTCAGCCAAGGAGAAGGAAGCGCTGCCATCTCCTGCATTCCCGCTGGGTCCATTGATCAGTATTTTTTGCCCTCGCAGTGGATTCAGGTCCGTAGCATTCCCAGTGCCATTAATGCCTGCAACCATGTCTGCTGGCTGCTTGCTTGGGCGTGTATTTGATGCGTTGTAATCAAATTCAAGGACGAGAAAGTTGGTATTACTTGTGCTGAAAAAGTCCGTTGCTTGAGCATTGTAGAGTACAAGAAAGCTGTAATCCTCGTTCCAGTTTGTGCTTTCTCCTGTTGTAAATGTGCCAGAGTAATTATTAGAGTCATAGTTTGAGCTGTGGTTCTGAAATGTAGTGTGAGACCAGCTTCCCTGAATAAAATAGTTTTGACCAACGGTGAGGCCTGTTAAGGCATCTCCGCTGCTTAAGAGGTTGAATGAATTGTTGGGTAAGTAGAGATGGTATTGAGCATGATTGAAGTCGTATATTACGTCTGTGCCGTTTCCAAATGTGATTGTCTCGTTATTGATTAGAGTTGCATTGCTTGCAAGATTTCCTGCATCTGTCCAGATTACTGAGTCGCCATCATGTTGATAAACAGTCTCCTGTTGTCCAGAGCTAATTCCTCCTCCCCAGATAATGTCTGCGCCTGGTCCTCCATCGAATCTGTCTTTGCCGGCTCCGCCGTTAAGGCGATCTTCACCCTTGCCGCCTGTTAGTAAATCATTCCCTCCGTGCCCCTTTAGTAAGTCATTCCCTTCGTTATTAGAGTATTCGTTCCCGCTTTGATTGCCATCGCCGCGCAGGATGTCTTTTTTGTTGCCGCCGATGATTGTGTCGTTTCCTTCGCCCCCAAACAAGTAATTTGAGACGGTGTCTCTATCTCCTGTCCATTTGTCGTAGATGGTGTCTGCGCCACCGCCGCCGTAGATGTAATCGGACCCCCCTCCGCCCTTTAGAAAATCGTTGCCCCCATAGCCATACATGGTGTCAGTGGAGCCAGTGCCGTTAAAATTGTCATCCCCTGATGTCCCTTCAAACAGCTGAAACTCTGCTTCTATAAGCTGTCCGTTGATACTAATCCAGCCATGGTCATTTTCATTAATTAAGTCTATTTGGGCGCTCGATATTGCACCTCTAGAATAAGAGTTGAGTAAGCGTTTGGCGAAGATAGCGCCTTCATCGCCAGGGCTATCTTCCCCCTTAAGTTGGTTGTCTAAGTGATGCCCAAATTCTTCAGTAAGGAGTCTGATTGCATCAGTTTTACTTGCTGTTTTGATCCATTCCTGGTTGACATAGATCGTTTTTGTCGCTTTCGCATACGCTCCAGCGGCGCCTGGCATGGCGCTGCCCGGCAACAGCTCAATGGGTGGAAGATCCCGCGTGTCGCCCTTCGCCAGTCGTTCAACGACGCGTTTCAGCTGGTCCGTCGCTTGGGCAGGCTTCAGCTGCAGTGCATCAAGGCCTGCAGCGAGGAGACGACCATCTGCTGCCCAGGTCTGCAGCTGGAGCAGCCAATTCTGATAAAGCTGCTCGTTCAGCGTCACCCTCTCAGCGAACTCTCATCCCTTTCGCTGAATTATGGGATTCCTCGCAGCACCTGAGGGGCCGAAAAGTACGTGGTTGCGGCTTTTAGAGCTTCAGGGTGCTTTGGTGTGGCTTCGGTTGAGTGTCTCGTGTGGCAGTTCATGAAAGTGTTGCTCGTAGCGATGGGCGAAATGGCTGCGGCTGCTGAAGCCCATCGCCTCCAAAATGTCGCTCACGCCCATGAGGCCTTGGTTGTGGCGCTGTTTGCGGTTAAGCAGCAACTGCCGCACACGATCCAATCGGACGGAGCGTTGAAGTTCGAGCGGTGTGCGCTTGAAGTGTTCTTTGGATCCTTGGAACAGCGATGTTCGTGATTGAAAAATCTCGCGGCTGATTTCCTCAATCTTCAGTGGTGTTTTGGGATGCTGGGCACACCAGTGCAGCAGGTCGATTGCCGCCTGGTGCCGCGCTTCCCTTTTGGCAATGGGCAGCGTCTGTGCCGCTGGATCTTCAAAGCACTGGATCAGGGCATGAATCAGCTGATCAGAATCCTCTGTCTGTTCTGGATCTTCTTGGCTATGGATCAGTGCCATCAGTTGGCGTTGAAGCTCATCACGCAGGGGTGTTCGAACTTCCAGCTGATTGCTCTCGTCCCAGCGTTTCAACATCAGTGGCCCAGCCTGCTGAGCATGGCGATCGAGCCAGGCCGCCTTGCTGATCACCACCGTTGCCAACTGGGCCCCGGCGGGAAGTTTGAGATCGAAATCGATCAAGCCGCGGTTGTATCCCATCAGGCCCGGCCACGGCACGGTGATGCCCTGGGCCTTGTAGTCAACCTCGCCCTCTGATGGATTCAAAGGAAGGGCCAGGGTGCAGGGTTCATGGCGCCGCGAGCCGCTGAGGAACAGGGTTTGATTGGTGTTCAGCAGATTCAATCGAAATCCGTCAAACCCCCAGGCCTGCAGCCGTCCCTTGAGCCGGCCGCAGCTCAGTTGCAGGGCGACAAGATCTGGAGAGAGCGGCTGAAACAGCTCCTGCAGGTCTCCGCAACTCTCGAATATTGCATCGAGGAGCTTCACCGGGGCTGTTGGGCTGATGTCTGTCGCGCGTTTTCGGCTCTGATGTTGTGTTCCATGGCCGGCTGTTTCAAGTGTCCCTGAAGGATCAGGCCGCCAAGTTGCGGAAGCGGGTGAACTGGGGCTCGAACAGCAGCTTCACTGTGCCCACCGGTCCGTTGCGGTGCTTGGTCACGATCACTTCGGTGATGCCCCGGTCTGGGGTTTCCGGGTTGTAATACTCGTCGCGATAGATCATCAGCACCAAGTCGGCGTCCTGCTCGATCGAGCCCGATTCCCGCAGGTCGCTGAGCATCGGTCGTTTGTTGGTGCGCGATTCCACGCCACGGCTGAGCTGGGACAGGGCAATCACGGGAACGTTCAGTTCCCGGGCCATCTGCTTCAGGCCCCGGGTGATGCGCGACAGCTCCTGCACCCGGTTGTCGGAGCCCGAGCCTTCCATGAGTTGCAGGTAGTCGATCATCACCAGCCCCAGCTCCTTGCCCTGTTCGGCCATCAGTCGACGGCAGAGCGAGCGCATCTCCAGCACCCCGGAGTTGGGCTTGTCGTCGATGAAGATCGGCAGTTGTCCCAGGCTGTTGATGCCCTGGCCCAGCAGCGGCCACTCCTCCTGCTGCAGTCGGCCGGTGCGCAGCCGGCCCGCTTCAATTCCCACCTCCATCGAGAGCAGGCGATAGGTGAGCTGCTCCTTGCTCATCTCCAGGGAGAACAGGCACACCGGCAGGTCGTGCAGCTGGGCCACGTTCTTGGCCAGGTTCAGAACGATCGAGGTTTTTCCCATGGCTGGCCGGCCGGCAACGATGATCAGGTCGCTGCGTTGCAGTCCCTGGGTCATCGCATCCAGGTCGTAGAAGTTCACCGGGATGCCGGCCACTGAGGTTCCCAGCGAGCGGCTCTCGATCTCCTCAAAGGTCTGGGTGAGGATTTCGGCTGTGGGGGTCAGACCCTTGGAGGGTTTCTCTTGGCTGATGGCGAAGATTTTCTGCTCCGCTTGGTCCAGCACCTGCTCCATCGGCAGGCTCTGATCAAATCCCAGCTGAATCACTTCGTTGCCGGAGCGGATCAGCTGGCGGCGTAGGAACTTGTCCATCACCAGCCGGGCCACCTGCTCGATCGAGGCGGTGGAGGGAACCCGCTCCACCAGCTCCACCAGTCGGTTGTTGCCGCCTACCTTCTCGAGGGCGCCGGTGTCGGCCAGCCAGGCGCTCATGGCGGTGAGATCGGTCGGCTTGCCCTGGCCGTGCAGCATCAGGGCGGTGCGGAAGATCTCCCGGTGGGCGTTCAGATAGAAGGCTTCCGGCTGCAGCACGTCAGCCACACGGCCGATTGCATCAGGATCCAGCAGGATGCCGCCCAACACTGCCTCTTCCGCCTCCAGGTTCTGGGGCGGGACGGAATCGGGCAGGGCCTCGAAGTTCGGCTCGTCGTCGCGACGGCCCTGGCCATAACCACGGCGTCCCCCATCATTCTTCTCTGGCAGGGGGACGCTCACCATGGCGGCAGGGCGTTACGAAAGGAATCACACTCTGGCTCGGATGAGCCGTTTGAGTGTTGTTTGACAGGGATCAGTAGCTGACCACTTCCAGGTTGATCTCGGCGGTGACTTCGCTGTGAAGCTTCACCGTGACGGTGAACTTGCCGGTGCGGTGGATTTCAGGCACCACGATGTCGCGGCGGTCGATCTCCTTCTTGGTGGCTGCTTCGATGGCTTCGGCCACATCACCGTTGGTCACGGTGCCGAACAGAACGTTGTCTTCCCCGGTCTGCTTCTTGACGGTGAAACGCCCGATGGTGGAAAGGGCGGTCTTGAAGTCGAGGGCTTCCTGCTTCAGAGCTGCCTGACGTTCAGCTTCCTTGGCCCGGCGGTGCTCCACCTGCTTCATCACCGCTGGGGTGAGGGGCACAGCTTTGCCGAAGGGGAGCAGGAAGTTACGGGCATAACCCGGAGCAACTTCCACCAGGTCTCCGTCCTTGCCCAGGCTGAGGAGGTCCTCATTCAGAACGACTTTTACACGCTTAGGCATGGGACCGGAACGATGGATGAAGGCGGGTGCGATCGACCACGTTACGACGTGGCCTGTTGGTAAGAAGTCTCAGAGCCTCAGGAGGCTTCGTTGACGTAACGAGCCGTGCGGACCCGGCTTGCCAGACCAAGACGCTTGAGCAGCCGCACGTGTTGCCAGGTGAAGTCGAATTCAAACCAGCGCAGACCGTGGCGAGCGCTTGCGGGGTGAGCGTGGTGGTTGTTGTGCCAACCCTCACCGAACGAGAGCAAGGCCACCCACCAGCAGTTGCGCGAGAGGTCAGGGCAATCGAAGTTGCGGTACCCGAAGGCGTGGGTGGCTGAATTCACCAGCCAGGTCACGTGGTAGACGACCACGAGGCGGAGCGGGATGGCCCACAGAACCAAGCCAAGGCCTCCACCATGAACCTGTGCAGCTTCCCCGAACCAGTACAGCCCAAGTCCCAGGGGGATTTGAAGGAGCAGGAACCAGCGGTCGAGCCAGCGATAAAAGGGATCGCATTGAAGGTCGCCGGCGTAACGGTCGAGCTCTCTTAAAGCAGGGATGTCGTGGAGCATCCATTCGCTGTGGCTCCACCACAGCCCACGCCCAGCGTCGTGGTGATCATTGGGTTGATCGGAGAAGCGATGGTGATGGCGATGCAATCCCACCCACTCGATCGGGCCGCTCTGACATGCGAGGGTGCCCATGAGCACCAGGATGCGCTCCACCCATACCGGAACCACCAAGCTGCGGTGTGCGACCAGACGGTGTAGGCCAAGCGTGACGCCCAGCACAGTCATCCAGTACAAAACTCCGAAAGCCACAACGCCCTGCCAGCTCCAGAACCTTGGGAGCAGGGCCACGGTGGCTAGCACGTGCATCACCAGCATGAAGCTGGTGGTACCCATCTTCAGCTTCCGCTGACGAGCTGGCAGGGGCTCACGCCGTGCCACCACCGCTGCCCGCTGGCGTAGCTCACGGGTGTCAGCTGTTTGCGAGGAAACCAATCGGATTCTCCTGAAATTGACAAGCCGCTCAGACAGGGAAACCGTGGAGCGGATGGTGCCGTTAGTGACAGAAATCTAAAGGAGTTCACGAAGTGCAGAGGTTTGGCACCTTCGTAAGAGTCGCGTCGGTCAGGACCTATGAAGGCAAGAACTCAGCAAGGAAACGGATGATTAGTGCAATCGCAAATCATCTGATCGAAGTGGTGGCAAGGGATCAGGCTGAACTTGCCGCAGCGAGGACGGCGTCCGTGCAGCTGCGTTTGCAACGGGTCCTGGATGCGCTGTCGGCTGAGCGTGTGGGTACACAGCACTTCACTTCGCTGACCGGCTACGGCCATGGTGACCAAGGGCGTGAGGTGGTGGATCGGGTCTTTGCCCGGGTGCTGGGGGCCGAAGCCGCAGCAGTGCGCCTGCAATTCGTGAGCGGCACCCATGCCATTGCGGCAGCGTTGTTTGGGGTATTGAGGCCCGGTGATCGTTTGCTGTCCATTACTGGGCGCCCCTACGACACCTTGGAAGAGGTCATCGGTCTCCGCGGTCAGGGTCAGGGCTCCCTTGCAGACTTCGGGATCTCTTACGACGAAATCGATCTGCAGCCCGACGGGGCAGTGGATGAGGTGGCGTTGAGTCAGGCCTTGGAGCAGTCCTGTCGGATGGTGCTGATCCAGCGCAGTTGTGGTTACAGCTGGCGGCCCTCGGTCACGGTCGATCAGATCGCAAGGCTGTCTGAACGCATCCATGCGCGCCAGCCCGACTGCGTTGTCTTTGTCGACAACTGTTACGGCGAGTTGGTGCAGGAGCAGGAGCCAACTGCTGTTGGGGCGGATCTCATCGCTGGATCCTTGATCAAGAATCTCGGCGGCACCATTGCCCCCACTGGCGGTTACATCGCCGGACGGGCTGATCTTGTCGAGCAGGCCTGCTGCCGGCTCACGGCGCCGGGGATCGGTCGTGAGGGCGGCACGGGATTTGACCTGCAGCGGCTGGTGCTGCAGGGCCTGTTCCTGGCACCGCAGATGGTGTCGGAGGCATTGATCGGCGCGGATCTCGTGGCGGGGGTGTTCGCGCGACTTGGTTTCCCTGTGAATCCCATGCCGGGCGCGGTGCGTAGCGATTTGATTCAGGCGGTTCGGCTGGGAAGTCCGGAAGCCCTCAAAGTCGTGTGTCGAGCCTTCCAGTCGACATCACCGATTGGCGCTTACCTCGATCCGGTGCCTGCATCCATGCCGGGGTATGCCTCCGATCTCGTGATGGCAGGGGGGACGTTCATTGACGGCTCTACCAGTGAATTTTCGGCCGATGCGCCGCTGCGGGAACCCTTCAACCTGTACGTGCAGGGCGGCACCCATCGGGCCCACATCCGCCTGGCGTTGTCCCGTGCGTTGTGTGACCTGAATGCGGCAGGACTGATCAATCTCACGCAAACTGGGATCACCTGAAACTGCGTCGATGGCGTTCGCGTTCCCCGACTCTTTTCGCTTCGCCGACAGCCACGAGTACGCCAACGCCGATGGAGATCTGGTGCGGGTGGGCATCAGCGCCTTCGCCGTTGATCAGCTCGGCGACATCGTGTTCGTCGACCTGCCGGACGTGGGCTCCAGCTTGGCGAAGGGCACCAGCTTCGGATCGGTGGAATCAGTGAAGGCTGTGGAAGACATGTACGCACCCATTGCCGGGGAGGTGGTGCAGCGCAATGAAGCGGTGCTGGCCAGTCCGGAGGAACTCCAGAACGATCCCCATGGCGAGGGCTGGCTTTTGGTGCTGCGTCCAACGGATCCCTCCGAGCTCGACAGCCTGATGACTGCGGAGGCCTACGGCGCGAAGGTCAACGCCGGCTGACATCAACCACGGGACGCGGCTCTTACGATCGCCCCGTGCGCTGCTGCTTTAGACATTGATCTCTCCTTTTTCGCAGCGGCATATCGGCCCGAGTGCGGCGGAACAATGCCGGATGCTGAACGCCCTCGGCTACAGCGATCTGAAGGGTTTCATCACTGATGTCGTGCCCGACGACATCCTTGACCCAACGCCGCCTTACGAAGCATTGCCCGAGGGCTGTGGAGAGGCGGAAGCCCTCAGGCAGCTGCAGGAGCTGAGCGAGTCCAATTCACTTCGACGCTCCTTGATTGGGTTGGGTTACTACGGCACAGCAACCCCGGCTCTGATTCAGCGCCACGTTTTTGAAAATCCGGCCTGGTACACCGCATACACCCCGTATCAGGCGGAAATCGCCCAAGGCCGTCTTGAGGCCCTTCTGAACTTTCAAACCCTGATCAGTGAGCTCACGGGTTTGCCGATCGCTAACGCGTCGCTGCTGGATGAAGCCACCGCAGCAGCGGAGGCCATGAGCCTCAGCTTCGGGGTTTGCCGTCGCCCCGAGGCGACCCGGTTCTTGGTGGACGCCAATGTGCTGCCGCAGACCTGGGCCGTGCTGCAGACTCGCGCGGAACCTCTTGGCATCACCCTTGAGCGGATCGACCCGGCAACGGCGCCGATCGATGCGTCCGTGTTCGGAGTTCTGCTCCAATTGCCCGGGGCTGATGGTTGTCTCTGGGATCCAACTGCCGTGATCGAAGCGGCCCATGCGGCTGGCGCTTTGGCCACTGTGGCCATCGATCCGTTGGCGCAGACCCTGATGGCGCCTGTGGGATCCCTGGGGGCCGACATTGCCGTGGGCAGTGCCCAACGCCTGGGGGTGCCGATGGGATTCGGTGGCCCCCATGCCGCCTTTTTCGCCACGGTTGAGGCCTACAAGCGCCAGATCCCGGGTCGTCTGGTGGGGCAGTCCAAGGATGTAGAAGGCCGCTCGGCCCTGCGGCTGGCGCTGCAGACCCGTGAGCAGCACATCCGTCGTGACAAAGCCACCAGCAATATCTGCACTGCTCAGGTGTTGCTCGCCGTGATGGCCTCTTTCTATGCGGTGCATCACGGCCCTGACGGCCTTCAGGCCATCGCCCAGCGCATCGTTGGGCTGCGCAGCCAGTTGGAGCAGGGCCTGAAGGCTCTCGGGTATCCGCTGGCTTTGGCGGACCGTTTCGACACCGTCACCGTGCACTGTGCGGCGGCGCCTGCCGTCCACAGCGCCGCTGCCGCAGCAGGCTTCAATCTGCGGGTGCTGCCAGATGGCGCCGCTCCGGCGGACGCCACCGGATTCGGCATCAGCCTGGATGAGTTGTCGGATGAACGGGAGCTGCAAGTGCTCCTGGGGCTTCTGGCGGAGGCCTGCGGTCAGGAGGTACCAGAGCTTGAGGCTGCGCTGCCCGAGTCCCTGTCCCTGCCGCAGCGCAGCCAACCCTGGCTGACCCAGCCGGTGTTTCATCAGTACCGCAGCGAGACGGAGCTGTTGCGCTACATCCAGCGGTTGGTGAGCCGTGATCTTTCCCTGGTGCACGGGATGATCCCCTTGGGCAGTTGCACCATGAAGCTCAATGCCGCCGCTGAGCTGCAGCCGGTGAGTTGGCCTGCCTTTGCGGCATTGCATCCGTTTTCTCCAGTGGATCAGACGGAGGGCTATCGCTGCATGGCCGACGATCTGGAGCGATGGTTGGCGGCTCTGACGGGGTTTGCAGCCGTGTCGTTGCAGCCCAATGCCGGTTCTCAGGGGGAATATGCGGGGCTGCTGGTGATTCGCGCCTGGCACCGCTCCCGCGGGGAGGCCCATCGCGATATCTGTTTGATTCCTACCAGCGCCCATGGCACCAATCCCGCCAGTGCCGTGATGGCCGGCCTCAAGGTTGTGGCTGTCGCCTGTGATGAGGAGGGCAACATCGATCAGCAGGATCTTGCTGAGAAAGCTGCTGAGCATGCCGATCAGCTGGCGGCGTTGATGGTCACCTACCCCTCCACCCACGGCGTCTTTGAAACCGGCATCCGTGAGATCTGCTCCGTTGTGCATCAGCACGGTGGGCAGGTGTACCTCGATGGGGCCAACCTCAATGCGCAGGTCGGGCTTTGCCGTCCTGGTGCGTTCGGTGCCGATGTGTGCCATCTCAACCTGCACAAGACCTTCTGCATCCCCCACGGGGGCGGTGGCCCAGGTGTAGGACCGATTGGTGTGGCGGCGCATCTGGCGCCCTTCCTCCCGGGTCATCCGTTGCAAGCCGGTACGTCAACCGCCATCGGACCCGTTTCCGCAGCAGCGCTCGGCAGCGCCAGCATCCTGCCGATCAGTTGGATGTATCTACGGATGATGGGGGCGGATGCCCTGCGGCAGGCCAGTGCCGTGGCGCTGTTGTCAGCCAACTATCTGGCCCATCGGCTTGACCCCTATTACCCCGTGCTGTTTCGGGGCAGCACCGGTCGAGTGGCCCATGAATGCATCCTTGATCTGCGGCCGTTGAAACGGGAAGCGGGAATCGATGTTGATGACATTGCCAAGCGTTTGATGGATTACGGCTTCCACGCACCCACCGTCAGCTGGCCGGTGGCTGGAACGGTGATGGTTGAACCCACAGAGAGCGAAAGCCTGGCGGAGTTGGATCGCTTCGCCGATGCCCTGGTCGCGATCCGTGAGGAGATTCGTGCCATTGAAAACGGCGCCAGCGACCCTCAGAACAACCCGTTGAAGCGTGCCCCGCACACCCTGGTTGCAGTGACAGCGGATGACTGGGATCGTCCCTACAGCCGTCAGCAGGCCGCATTCCCGATGGAGGGTCAGCACGAGAACAAGGTCTGGCCAGCTGTGGCTCGGATTGACAACGCCTTCGGTGATCGCAACTTGATCTGCACCTGTCCCTCTGTGGAAGAGGTGGCTGTAGCGGCTTGAGACCCTGGTGCGAGGGCGTCAGAGCGTGTAAATTTTCACTGAAAGTGGAAAAATTGGTTTGATTCCGTTCATCGCCCTTGCGGGTTCGGTCAAACTGTTCGACAACTGATTCGTCTGTCGGGGGACACCATGGATCGGGACAACATCAAGAAATCTGGCCTCAGGACCGTTGAAGGACCTGCCCTTCCTCAACTTCCGGACGGTCTTGAGTCGGCCTTCAATCGTGGCCACACTTTGTCGATTGAAGGAACGAATGTGATTCGGGTTCCGTTCGGTACTCGCCGCTCCCGTCGCAGCCGCCCTGAGCGGCCCGATCACTGGGCCACCCTCGTCATTCCTCTTCAACCGGTGGGCGATCCCACCCCTCCACCGGCAGCGGCCTGAATTCAGGCCACTCCGATTTCTGATGCTTCCTGCGAAAGACGCCAGTCCAAAAGGGCTTTGACGTCGGCCAATGAGCAGGTCGGTGTGCGGAATGGCAGAAGCAGCATGGGACTGCGTTCAGGTCGCACCAACCAGCTTCGATTTGTTTGAGGCATCAGAAGGAATCCGCGGTAACGCACCGCGGCTTCATGACCGTTCATGAATCCCATCGCTCAAGGGTTTGTTTGAAAGTGACTCCGTCATTTCAGGGCGCAAGATCTGGTGTTGCGCGCTTGCACCGAATCTCTTCCGGATTGCTGCGTTCAAGTGATCAAACGGAGATCAGTTTGCGAGATCGCAACGGCCTGTCAGTCGTGCCCCCACAGGTGGTGGTGTATGCCGGAACCCTTTCCAGCAGAGATGGTGTCGTCGTTGATCACCCGCAAGGGGCCGAAGCCCATCCAGTTCGGATTCTGATGGCCGCTTAACGAAAAGCTGTGCCAGAACTCAAGTCAGACCAGTTGAGTGTGAAAGCGCTCGGAAGCCGGGCGCATCCGCAGTGATGGAGTGTTGACAGGTAACGCTTGGAAAGGGGATATGCGTGGCGAGGTGTTGGGTTCAGAGCTGAATGGGAGTCATCTGCAGCAGCCGTTGCACCAGGTCGGCGATGCTGTCGTCTTGAGGTGGCTTGGCGTAGTTGCTGAGCAGCTGTCGCCCGACGACCTGGGCTCCAAGGTGCGTCAGCTGGATGCGCAGCGAAAGGAGCAGTTCCATGCCGCCACCACCGGAAAAGGTGGCCATGGCAATTGGCCGCCCGTTGAAGAGGGCTCGGAAGTCATCTCCTGTCACCGAGAGCCAGGCAATGGCATTGGTGAGGGATGGCGGAATTGAGCCGTTGTATTCCGGTGCGCAGATGACCCAGCGCGGAGTGTGCTGCAGCTTGTCGTGCAGGGTCTCAAGATCGGGGCCGGCACCCGCTTCCTTGACTCTCGGTGTGAACAGAGGCAGGTCGAGCTGCGTCAGGTCGATCAGTTCGGCAGTGGCGTTCTGAGCCGCTGCGGCCTTCACGAAGCGTTCAGCCAACTTGAGGTTCTCGCCATTGCTTGCTGACAGAACGATGAGATCGGAGGGCATGGAGAATTCGGAACTTGATTGAATCGTGCAAGTTCTGCCTTGTTCTCACAACAAGGCCCGCCGCGCTTGGACGATGCGCTGACGGACCTGGGAGTAAGGGTCAGGCGGCCTTCAACTCGGCTTCCCGGTAGGGGGCAAAGTTGGCTTTGCGGGCGCCGCAGATCGGACACTCCCAATCGTCTGGAATCGCTTCAAAGGGTGTGCCTGCGGCGATGCCGGAATCCGGATCTCCCTCGGCGGGGTCGTAGATCATCGAGCACACCTTGCAGATCCATTTGCCTGGAAGGGGTTGATCGGCCTGGCCTGCCGTTCCTTTGCCTTGCAGTGCCTCCAGGGCGACGCCATAGGTTTCGGCGTGATGCTGTTCGATCGGGGTTAGCAGGCCGAAGTTCTTAGCGGCGGTCCGGAAGCTGCCGGCATGCTCCTTGGATTCGCTGCTTTGCTCGGCAAATTCCACCTCAGCTCCGCTGTCCCGGTCCTGACGGGCCTGGGCGGCGAACTCCGGATACATCGTTGTGTACTCGTAGGTTTCGCCTTCAATCGCCAGTTCCAGGCAGCGGGTCAGCATCGCTTGCTTCTCGTTGTCGCTGAGCTGGTCGGGGTTGCCCACCACTAATTCGGGATGCAGTAGGCGGAAGTGTGCAAAGGCATGCTCTGTTTCTTGGGTCGCGGTTTCACGAAACAACTTGGCCAGGTCTTTGTGACCCAGTTGTTTGGCCACATCCGCAAAGAACAGGTACTTGCGGTTGGCCATGCTCTCGCCGCCGAAAGCGGCTTCGAGATTGGCGTGGGTGGATGGCTTGGAGAGGTCCATCGAGGAGAAGCGATCGTTTCAACAGACTACGCCTAACTCATACTCACTATGAGTTAGGCGATGGTACGGGTTGCCGGCTCAGTAGTTGGCGCCGCTGCGGCGTTGGTGCACCGCAGTGCTGCCCTTCGCATCCAGCACCCCACCGTGATCCACCTCGGCGTAGATCAGCCAGTGGTCGCCGCATTCCATCCGCTGGCTTACTTTCCCGTCTAGCCAGGCCAGGGCATCCGGCAGCAACGGCTGTTCGGCGGGGCTTGTGTCGAGCTCAAGGCCTGCAAAGCGATCAGCACCGGGCTCGAACGGTTGCAGGAATTGCTTCATCGCTGCTGTTTCGCGACCTTCTGCCAAAACGTTCAAGGCGAAGCGATCGCCCTTGTGCAGCAAGGCTTCCACGGCGCGGTCTTTGGCGACTGCCACGGTGATGCCAGGAGGACTGAAGCTCGCCTGACTCACCCAGCTCGCCACCATGGCGCCGCTTAGATCGGCTTTGCGTGTGGTGAGCACGCAGAGGGAGCCGATCACGCGGCCCAGGGCCAGGACCGCTGGATCGCTGCGGCTTTCACTCAATCCCCCAGCACTGCGCCGCTGCGCTCGCTTCTGGCTCTGCAGCAGTTGGCGGGCGAAACGGGTGCCGGTCTCTTCCAGCTCCTTCACCCGTGCGGCATCTGGACTGAACTTCACCCGGATCGGCTCGAAGCCAAAGCTGAAGCCGCCGTCCCGCAGCTTGGTTTCCAGCAGATCCACCGCCTCGCCGCTCCAGCCGAAGCTGCCGAACACCCCCACGGGCTTGTTGCGATCTCCTTCCGCCAACAGGGTGCCCAAGGCCGAAACAATCGGCGTGGGGGCATGTCCTCCCAGGGTCGGTGAGCCGATCAACACGGCATCGGCCTGCTGGATGGTGCTCACCAGTTCATCGGCCGGGGTGAATTCGCAGTTCAAGCTGCTCACCCGGATGCCGGTGCGGCTGACCCCGCGGGCCAGGGCGTCGGCAATGGCCGCGGTGTTGCCGTAGGCGCTGGCGAACAGCAGGGCCACCGTCAGGCTGGCGTTCTGCTGGCCTTCTCCCCAGCGGCGGTAGTCACTGAGCAGGCTGCGCCAACTGGCTTCGATCGCGGGGCCATGGCCCGGCGCGATGGTGCGGATATCGAGCTCTTCGAGCCGTTCCACTAGGGCATCCACCTGACTGGCCATGGGAGCCATCAGGCAGTCATAGAAGTGACGGCGCTCTTCTTCTGTGCTGCTGCGGTTGCTTTCGGCCCAGCTGTCCGTGCAGAGGTGGGCACTGAAGAATTTGTCGCTCATCAGCAAGCCGAGGCTTTCCTCAAACGCCAGCAACCCTCCAGGCCAACGGGGGGTTGGGGCCGGCAGCAGCATCAGGCTGCGCTGATGGCTTAGGGGAAGCGTTTGCTCCTGGCGGATGATCCGCAGGGGCGGCAGGGCGGGCAAGGGTGGTTGTTCGCTCGTTTCTCCGGGCGGGGCCGGTTTGCGTTGGCTCCACAGTTCCTTGATCAACTTGGCGCCCGGGTTGGAGACGATCAGTTCCAGCCCGGCATAGGCCTCCGCTAAATCCCGCAGCAAGGCAACGCGGTTGGGATTGACGTGACCCACGACCACCAGCAGCGGTGCATCGTTGCTGGGTAGGGCGTCGGCAAGCACCGGAAGAAAGGCTGCGCTGTAGGCCACACCTGGAGGGTGAACCAACACGGCAGGGGCACCATCACCGGCCTCAAACAACACGCTGTTGGCGGTGCTTCCCCGCTCCAGGGCGTACTCCAGTTCAAAGCGGTGGCGTTCGGGGCTCAGACCGCGGAGACCAACGACCCCATCGTCGATCAGCAGTTGGATCGTGCGACGCGTGGTTGCGGTGCTGGTCACGCTCATCTTCGAAGCAAGTTGAATGTAGGCGTGTTGTTGATGAGACCAGCAGACCTGTGCCGCAGAGCGTTGTTGTTCTCTCCTCCCAGCTGATCACCACCCTTTCGGCTCTGGCCTATCTGCGTTGGCGGGGAATCCGGGGGACCCGGCTGCACGTTGTTTCGCTCTATCGCGACGATCTGAGTCATTCGAGCAAGGCCTTCCAGCCGCTCTTGCATCAGCTCGCCGCCCAGGATGGGCATCAATGTCAGTTCATCCAGATCCCCCCAGATCAGTTCGGAGTGCTCCGGCTCAGCGCTGGGGACAGCGTGTTGATTGGGCCCGAGCCGCTCAAGTGCAGCCTGTTGCTGCTGCCGCGGTTGGACGACCGCGAAGGGCAGCGAATGCTGCTTGGGTATCAGGCTTCTGAGGTGGTGGAGCTGGGGGAATCGATTGGGGTCGAGACCTGCCTGTATTCACCTGCCGGCCGTCGGGAACGCCGACGGGTGCTGCAGCGATTGCGGTGCTCTGAAGGGCGAGCTGTGGTCCGACAGGATCCGCTTGTTCCCTTGGATCAGCCTGTTGATTTGGCACGGCTGCGTTGTCTGCTCGACCTTTGCGCGGTCTGTCGTGCGTCATTGGCCGAGACCACGTCCTCCAACAGCAGTCCCTTCATGGGGGTGATGCTTTGTTTGCCTTACCTCAAGCTGCAGTCATGGCGCTTTCGCTGGCGCTTGATGGGCCGATCCCTGGGTTGGCGCCAGGCGCCAGTGATCGAAAACCGTTCGTATTTCAGGCGTGCCGTTGGTTCAGCGTTGCGCCACCTTCCCGCGGCTGCGCCGGTGGCGGTGCAAGCCCATCCCAGGAATGAGGCGCACCATGGGTTGATCGACCAGCTGTTGCGTCCGCTGCGCCCCAACGCTGTGCTGCAGGTGCTTGCATCGACAGACCCCCTGGAGGTGCGGCTGTCCAGCGGATGGCCTCGTGAAGGGAGTTCACCTTGGTGTGTACTGGGTTTCGGCACCAACCTCTTGGCTGCGGCGGTGTTTCTGGCGCCTCACCACCAAGGTATTGGCCTTTGCCAGCCAGCTGGCGAGGGCTGGTGGCGGCTGGTCGATCAGCTGTTCAACCGTCGTGAGTGGCAAAGAAGCCAGCACGTGCGCACCGTTCTGGCCAACCTGCTGGACGCACTTGATCGGCTGCAATCTCAGTAGTGGTTGCCCACCTTGCGGTGATGCACCGCGGTGCTGGCTTCGGCATCGGCCACGTTGCCTTGCTCCACGACGGCATAGATGATCCAGTGATCGGGGCCTTCCATCCGCTGCTCCACCCGGCAGCCAAGAAAAGCCAGTGCATCGGCCAGCACCGGGCCTCCATCGGCTGTTCCTTCCAGCACATTCACCCCGGCGAAACGATCGGCACCAGGGGGGAAGCGTTTGAGGAAATGACGCATCAGCTCCTGGTGGTTGTCCTGCCGGAGAACATTCAGCACGAACCTGTCGCCGACCTGCATCAGTGCTTCGATCGCACGGTCTTTGGCTACAGCAATCGTGAGCCCCGGTGGTGTGAAGCTGGCTTGGCTCACCCAGCTGGCCACCATGGCGCTGCGGCGCTGCGACTCGCCATCCCCCTGGCTTGCGGTGACCACATAGAGGCCACCACTGATGCGACCAAGAGCCTTGTCGAGGTCGCCATCGAGGCTTTTCATCGCCGCGATTGTCTTCTCCTTGGTGAGCAGCTGACCAAGGTCGGTGCCCGCCTCTTCGCAACGTTGATAGTCGCTGCCCTGTGGCAGTTGTTTGATCCGCAATGGTCTGAATGCTGGTTTCTGCCCCTGGCTGCGCAGTTGATCGGCGACGGCGTCGATCGGCTCATCGTTGCCGCCGAAGGCGTCGTAGACCCCCACCAGTTGCTTGGGATGAAGGGCCGCCAGCAGGGTGCCGATCGAGGCCTGGAGATCAGGTTCCGGTTCCGATGGCCAGGTCGGCACCACAACAGCCTTGGCGTCGCCAATAAGTGCGGTGAGTTCCTGCAGATCGGTGGCCCGCAAGTCCACCAGTTGCACCTGGGCATCCGCCTTGCCGATGCCGTGGGCAATGGCCTGGCTGATCCGATCGGAGAAGCCGTACTGGCTCAGATAACAGACGGCTGCATAACTCTCTCCCTTGCTGCGTTGACCACTCCAGTCGCGGTAGTCACTGATCCAGTGGCTGAGGTGATGGCGTAGCAGGGGGCCATGGCCCACGGCGATCGTGTTGATCTCCGGCAGGCCATCCATGCGCTTGAGGGCCTGCAGAACGCTGCGGGCATTTGGGCCCATCAAGCAGTCGTAGTAGAAGCGGAAATCGGGAGCGATGGCGCCGGGGTCGGCGTCGAAGACATCATCGGAGCAGTAATGCAGGCCGAAGGCGTCGCAGGTGTAGAGGATGCCCGTGCCGTGATCGAAGGAAAAGATCGTGTCTGGCCAGTGCAGGTTCGGAGCGCTCAGGAATTCGAAGCGGTGCTGAATGCCGCTGTCTGGGTTCGTGCCGAGATCCAATTCTTCCCCGGATTTCACGGCACGGGATTTGAAGGGCCGGTGCACCTGGTCCTGCAGGAACTGCAGCGCCACCTTCGATCCGACGATTTCAATGTTTGGGTTGAGGTCGATCAGATCCCCAATTAGTCCGGAATGGTCCGGCTCCGTGTGGCTCACGATCAACACATCAATCGCGATTGGATCGATTTGCTCCTTGAGCAGGGGAATCCAGGTATCGCGGAACTTGGCGTGGCTGGTGTCGATCAGGGCGGTGCGTTCTCCCCGCACCAGGAAGGCGTTGTAGGTGGTGCCGTTGCGCAGGCCAAATTCGATATCGAAGCGGCTGCGATCCCAGTCCAGGGAACGAATCGTGCTGGTGTCGTCTGCAATGGCCTCGCACTGAAGCGACAGCTTCGGAGCAGCAGGAGCGACGACCATGAAACCGACCGTGACGGAAGTCGACTCTACGGAGATTGAGCGGGGGAAGGCGGCGGAGACTGGTAGCAACTGCAACCTTGTGATGGCGTCATCGACGCTGCGACGCAGCATTGGTCCTGGGATCCTGTTGGCCGGTGCCTGCATTGGTGGATCGCACCTGATGTCTTCCACCACGGCGGGAGCCCGCTTCGGCTTTGCGCTGGTGGGACTGATCCTGCTCACCAATCTGATCAAATACCCGTTCCTGCGGGTGGGTACCCGCTTCACGGCGGCCACCGGACTGTCGTTGCTGGAGGGCTTCCAGCAACGCAATCCGCTCTACCTCCCGCTGTATTTGGTGGTGAGCCTGGTGACAGGCACCTTCACCATCGCTGCAGTGAGTTTTGTTGCGGGGCTGCTGCTCACCAACATCCCCCTGCTGGCGGGATTGGATCCCTATGGACTGTCGATCGCCGTGCTTGTGGTAAGTGGCCTTGTGCTGCTGTTGGGGCACTACCGCGCTTTGGACCGTCTCTCCAAGCTTTTGGTGGTGCTGCTCACCTTTCTCACAGGGATCGCGGCCGCATCGTTGTTGATTCGCGGCCCCGTCGGTGATGTGGCAGCGAGTTGGGTCAGCACGGATCCCAGTCCCTGGACCCTCGCCAACCTGGCCTTTTTGATTCCCCTGATGGGCTGGATGCCCGGTCCGGTGGAGATGTGCGTGTGGCCATCCTTGTGGATGTTCTCCCGTGCCCGGGATACCGACCACACCGCAACGCCGAAGGAAGCGGAATTTGATTTCAACCTCGGCTATGGCGTCACCGTGGTGACGGCGATGTTCTTCGTGATCCTTGGCGCCTTCACGATGTACGGCAGCGGTGAGGGAATGCTCGCTGGCAGTGGTGTGTCCTTCGCTCAGAAGCTGATCACAAGCTCTATACCGCCGCCATGGGCGGTTGGGCGGCCTGGGTGATCATTCCGGCGGCCTTTTTCGCCATGTTCAGCACCACCCTCACCTGCCTTGATGCCTACCCCCGCAGCATTGCGGCGATCCAGGGCTTGCTGCGTCATCACGACAGTGGGGATTCAGCGCCTGGGCCCATGCAGCGTCGCTTTGACATTTGGGTGATCGTGCATTTTTTGGCGGCTGTGTTGGCGCTGGTGGTGGCCAAGACCGGCGGGATCGGGGTGAAGGATTTCGTCTTCGGGGCGATGACCGGCAGTTTCCTCACCGCTCCTCTGTTCGCCTGGATGGCGATGGACACGATCAACAGCCCCTTGGTTCCTGTGGAGCACCGTTACGGGCGGCTCACCCAGGCCTTCTGCTGGTTTGGCCTGGTGTTCTTCAGCGGCTTCAGCCTGCTGTTCATTGGCCGCTTCTTCCTGGGCCTTGGCGGCTGATTCAGCCTTGGTTCCAGCAAAAAACCCCTGCCATGGGCAGGGGTTGGGCTTCCGTTCTTCTCGTCTTGGTCTGTTGGGCTTGTCCACCCCAAGGCTGTTCAGTGTCCGGGTCCTGATCAGCTGTCGATCTTCACTGAAACGCTGGTGTGCTCCACAGCTTTGCCGGCGTTGATTTCAAGAATGCCGTCCCGATAGCTGGCCTTGAGCTGGTCGCGATCGAGGCTGTGGGGGAAACGGAAGCTGCGGCTCCAGGTGCCGCTGCGGAATTCGCTCAACAGAGGTGCCTTGGTGTCGTCGCTGTTGTCTGCGGGGCGCTCGGCGCTGATCACCAGATTGCGATCGGTGGCCTTGACGTCGATGGAGTCGCGGTCCACGCCCGGCAGTTCCAGTCGCACGGTGTACTTGGTTTCGGTTTCACGGATTTCGGCGTTGGGGACGCGCTCTGCGGTAGCCATTTGCTGCTCGAGACGCTCGAACAGATCGAAGGGGGATTGGCGGAGGGTCAGCATGATGGTTGCTCCGAAGAATGAACATCTGCGGACTGGATTGATCGCCCGCCATCACAATCTGCGCCGCTTGGATGAGAACCAGAAGGGTGAGAACCGACCGTTTTGATTCGGTCTGCATCACCAGGTTCGGCTGGCACCACAGGGATGGTGTTGAAACCGAATCTCTTTAAAGCCACCACCAGTCGCTGAAGCAGGCCGCCTGGCCGCACACCCGCTCTTCTGCATCCCAGAGCGTCCAGATACGGGCGTTGTTGAGCATGAATTGCTGCCCTTTTCGGCTGATTCGAATGCCTTGATAGTTCTGAACTGCGTCCAGACGTTTGGCCTGGCCCAGGGCGTTGCTGCGTTCTGCCCGTTCGGTTTCCGGTGCGGTGAGCCGTGAGGGCAGGCCGATCAGCTCATGCCAGCTGGTCTCCCAGAGCTGCAGCGCAGCCGCATTGGCGTAACTGAGCCTTGGATCACTTTCGGTGCCGTGGGCCAGCACTGGAAAACCGCACGCAAACAGTTCCTGGCAAATCAGTCGCTTCGAGCGGTTGGGTTGTGCTGAGGCGATCAGTGGCCGGTCGAAGGCCCGTTGATGGGATTGCAGCAGCAGTCCGGCCAGTCCTTGTTTGTCCATGGTGAGCCAGGCGGCTTCGCAGGCCATGGCTCGCCTCCGCTTCAGCTGCCGGCCGCCATGGCCTGCAGCATCGCCTTCTGGGCACTGGCCTGGCCGTGGGCCTTGAGGTTGCTTAGGAAGGTGCTTCGGGCATCGGCGAAGCGCGGGTCTTCCGCCAGTGGCAGCTCTCCGGCGGCATCCAGGCCAGTGTCTCCATCCATCGCCGGGGTGATCACCACCAGGTCGCCATCGAGGCTGCGGTTGTAGCGCCACCACAGGGCGGGGTCCTGCACAGCTGCATGGGGCGGCAGGGGGGTGGCCTCTTCAGGGATGCTGGTTATGCCCGCTTCCTTGGCCTCCGCAGCTCGCTCAGCCAGGGCCTTGCGCCGGTGTTCCGCCAGGTCTTCCAACAGCCGGGCCCGGGTGCGTCCTCGCAGTTGGAACAACACAAAGGGGTCTTCACTGAAGCGGTCCCCCATCAGGAAATACACCGCGCTGATGTGTTTACAGGGGTTGGCTTTATCCGGGCAGCTGCACTCGCTGCGCACCTCCTGCAGCTTGAACGGGAACAGACGTTTTCCGCTGGCGGCAAAGGCCCGTTCGATGTCTGAGGGCATGATCCCCGCCAGCAGCTGTGCCGACCAGCGTGCTTTCTGGGTCAGGGCTTCCAACACGTAGCCCCAGTCTTCATCGCTCAGCACGTCCAGCCAGAGCTTCACTTTGTAAGGCGCTTCATCGGTGCCTTGGACCCGGGCGTGGACCCGGCGGCCTTCGAAGCGGATTGACGTCACATGGCCTTCACGTGCGTAGCCCCAGGCCCTCTCCAACCGTTTCTTGAACCGGTAACCGTTGATCAGCTCCATCCATTGCTCCACCCACCAGGGCTGTTGGCCCAGGCCGTCGTCGCCGATGGCGGTGCTGCCGTTGGTGCTGTTGTTGCTGAGGGTCATGGTCAGGTGTCCTCCAAGGAAACGAGATCACGCAATTGATCGCCACCGAGGCTTCCGAGCCAATCCTCCCCGGAGCCGATTACATCCTCCGCCAGGCGTGATTTCTCTCGGATCATGCGATCGATTTTTTCTTCCACCGAGCCGCTGGTGATGAATTTATGCACCATCACCCGATTGGTCTGGCCGATTCGGTAGGCCCGGTCGGTGGCTTGGTTTTCTACGGCCGGGTTCCACCAGCGATCGATGTGGAACACGTGGCTGGCCCGGGTGAGGTTCAGGCCCACACCACCGGCCTTTAGCGAGAGCAGGAACAGCTGCGGACCGCGGGGATCTTCCTGGAAGCGATCCACCATCGCCTGACGTTCGCTCTTGCGGGTGCCGCCGTGCAGGAAGGGCACCTCCGCCTTCCAGCGTTGTTGCATCCACGCCTGCAACAGATGCCCCCATTCGGCGAACTGGGTGAACAGCAGGGCCCGGTCGCCTGCTTCGATCACCTCGTCAAGGATCTCCTCCAGCCGCTGCAACTTGGCGGAGCGGCCGAGGAAGCCGTCATCCACAGCTCCTTCGCTCAGGGCAAGGGCGGGATGGTTGCAGATCTGTTTCAGCCGGGTGAGCAGGGCCAGCACTTGGCCGTGGCGCTGCCCGCGCGGAGCACGTGCAATGGCATCAAGCGTGTCTTCCACGGTTTTGCTGTAAAGCGATTTCTGCTCTTTGCTCAGTCCCACCCATTCGCTCAGCTCCACCTTTTCGGGAAGGTCCGAGATGATCGTTTTGTCGGTCTTGAGCCGGCGCAGGATGAATGGTCCGACTCGCCCCTTGAGGTCGCGCAGAGACGACATGTCGCCATAACGCTCGATCGGCATCCTGTAGCGCTGGCGGAAGAAGTCCTCCTCCCCCAGCACCTTGGGGTTGAGGAAGTCCATCAACGCCCACAGTTCGCTAACGCGGTTTTCCACTGGAGTGCCGGTGAGGGCGATGCGGAAGCGGTTGCTTTTGCTTCGTCCGGGGCGGGCCAGATCCCGGGCTGCTTGGCTCTGCTTGGCGCCGGGGTTCTTGATCGCCTGGGCTTCATCAATGACCACCCCCTGCCAGTCCTGGGTTTCCAGCAGTTCGCTGTCGCGTTGCAGCAGACCGTAGCTGGTGAGTAACAAGTCCACCTCCTTCAAGGCTTTCTTCAGGTCGGCCGGTGTGGAGGGACGACGCGGGCCGTAGTGCTCGGTGACCGCCAACTCGGGGGTGAAGGCTTCCGCTTCCCTTCGCCAATTGGTGAGCACTGAGGTGGGCGCCACCAACAGCACCGGGCGCTTCAATTCTTGCTCCGCCTTGAGGTGCTGCAGAAACGCCAGCAACTGGATTGTTTTGCCCAAGCCCATGTCATCGGCCAGGCAGGCCCCTTGGTCAAACCGATGCAGGAAGGCGAGCCAGCCCAGGCCGCGCTCCTGATAAGGCCGCAACTGGCCGCAGAATCCCTCTGGGGCCGGCAGTGGGTCGGGGGCTTTTTGCTGGTGATACTGCTCCAGCACCGACTGCAGCCGTGGGCCGGCATCGAAGCGGTGCACCGGCATCCGCATCAGCAGCTCCCCTTCCGTTCCCGTCAACCGCAGTGCATCGTCGAGGCTCAGTTCTGCTTTGGCGCCACAGAAGCGTTCGGCGTTCTTGAGGTCGTTCGGACGCAGTTCGATCCAGGCCCCTTTGTGGCGCACCAGGGGGCTGCGCTTGCCGCTGAGTCGCTCCAGTTCCCGCAGGGTGAGCGTCACCCCACCGATCATCAGATCCCATTCCCAATCCAGACACTCTCCGAGGGTGAAGCCCCGCGACCGCTCCGGTAATTCAGCCTTGATCGCCAGTCCCAGTCGGCTGGCTAGTCCACCGGAGAGGCTCGGGGGCAGTTCCACACCCACACCGGCGTCCCGCAGTTGCCGAGCTGCGGTGCGCACCAGCACGAAGGCCTCAGCCGGTGTGAGTTGCATCGTGTCTGGCGTGGCGCTTTCCAGCCCCCGTTCAATCGGTGGGAACACCGTCAGGGCCCGCCCGAGCCCCTCCAGCAGAACTTCGCCGGGCTGGTCCACCTGGATCTCACCCAGTTGGAGCATTTCGGCGCCGGAGGCCCAGGCTGCTGCGGCCGGGAGCTTCAGGCTTGGGTCGGCTTCCGCCTGTAGCCCGAAGCGCAGTTCCCAGAGATCCTCCCCATCTGGTGGGGTGTGCAGTTCCAGGCAGGTCCGGGCCGCGGCGAATCCGCCGGCGATGCCTTCCCGCCAGTGATGGCTTGCGCTGGCCAGTCGTTCGGCCTCCTCATCACCGATCTCGATCACCCCTGTCTCTGATCCCAGGGCCTCCTGCCAGAGCGTCAGCAGGGGATCAAGGCCATCACTTGAGGGCTCGAAGTCCTTGCGTAGCTGGGCGTCCACAAGGTCTTCCAGCAGGGTCGCCACCCGCAGGCGACCGCTGCGGGGCCTGCAGCTGGCGACGGGATTGGCGGCCCGCATCGCCTCTGGCCGCAACCGGGTCGTGCGGTTGCTGCGGCGCCCCAGTGGTTCGCGCCAGGGCAAGGCACAGGTGGCCACCAGGGGAAGGCTGGCTGCCAGGTCCTCCAGGCGGCGTCGATCTTCTTCCCGGTTAAGCAGCGGCACCCAACGAGCCCGATGGGGATATCCCTCTCCTTTGCTCAGTTCCATCTGGGGCATCCAGCGGCCCCGGGCCACCAGACTCAGTGCCCAGCGCTGCAGATGGCTCCACCAGCGCAATTCATCGGCCAGGTCAGGGTTGCTCCCCGACAGCGGTAAGAGGGACAGCCACTCTGTGGCTGCTGAGGGTTCCACCGCAAGCCCCTGCACCTGCCAAGGCCACCATTCCGTTTGTTTGGGGATCGGTTCGCCGGCTTGCATCGGCAGCCCGGTCCAGCCCGGTGGTTCTGGCGCTGGATCTGCTGCTTTGCTTCGGCTTTTGCGCGGCTTCACCGTGCGGCTCGGCAGGGTGAGACAAGCCGTGGCATCGATGCTGCCGCCCGGCAGAAGGTCGCGTTCGCTGAGCCAGGCCTTGAGGTCGTCGTGGCTCAGGGTGAAGGGATGCAGCGCCGGGGTGAGGCCTGGGCCTTCAGGTGTGGCCACCCGCCAGGTATCAGCCCAAACGAGCAGTGCCGGTTGGCCGGAACTGCTGGAGGTACGGATGGCGGGAAGCCAGGTGGCGTGCAGCAGGCTCATGGCCGCGACGCGGGCAGGAAGCGGAGGGTGCCTTGGAGCAGGAGAGCACTGCCGATCAACGGCAGCCAGGCCAGAAAAAGCTCCAGTACTAATGATGCCAGGCCATCGACCTGCCAGTTGTCAAGGGGTAGCGGCATGCCGAGGCTGCGCAGCCCGCAAACCGCTCCCACCAGACCCGCTTGCAGATGCCCGTCATCGGGGTCCACCCGCTGCAAGTGGAAGGCCAGTAGGCCGTAAAACAGACCGCAACCGCCAGAACGCACGGCTGCTTCCAAACCCCAGGGCAGGCTGATCAGCCCCGCGCTGATGCCGGCAATCAGAGCCCAGCCGATCGACTGCAGTCTCAATCGCTGGCGAATCTCAGGATCACTGGGAGGAACGGCCACGGGCGCCGGCGGTTCAAAGGCGATCATGACGGGAGGATCCCCCTTTCCTGTCATGGTCGCCGCCGCATCGTCGTCTTCTGCAGCGTCTGCACCGCGCAGCGGTGAGGAGATCCGTGAGGCTTTCCTGAATTTCTACGCCGAGCGCGGCCACAAGCGGATGGCCAGCGCCTCGTTGATTCCCGACGACCCAACGGTGTTGCTCACCATTGCGGGAATGCTGCCCTTCAAGCCCGTTTTTCTTGGCCAGCAGGAGAGACCGGCGCCCCGGGCCACCAGTTCTCAGAAGTGCATTCGCACCAATGACATTGAGAACGTGGGGCGCACCGCCCGGCATCACACCTTTTTCGAGATGCTTGGCAACTTCTCCTTTGGGGACTACTTCAAGCAGCAGGCGATTGAGTGGGCCTGGGAGCTCAGCACCGTTGTCTATGGCATCGACCCCAAAAATCTGGTGGTGAGTGTCTTTCGTGAAGACGATGAAGCCGAGCAGATCTGGCGCGATGTGGTGGGGGTGAATCCCAAGCGGATCATCCGTATGGATGAGGCCGATAACTTCTGGGCCTCGGGGCCGACTGGGCCCTGTGGTCCCTGCTCGGAGATCTATTACGACTTCACGCCTGAGCGGGGTGATGAGGGCATCGATCTGGAGGACGACGACCGCTTTATCGAGTTCTACAACTTGGTGTTCATGCAGTACAACCGCGACGCTGAGGGCACGCTCACGCCGCTGGCGAACCGCAACATCGACACCGGCATGGGTCTGGAGCGGATGGCTCAGATCCTGCAGAAGGTCCCCAACAACTACGAAACCGACCTGATCTTTCCGTTAATCCAGGCGGCCGCGGAGCTGGCAGGGGTCGACTATCACCAGCTCGACGACAAGGGCAAGACGTCGTTGAAAGTGATCGGCGATCACAGCCGTGCTGTGACGCAGCTGATCTGTGATGGCGTCACCGCCAGCAACCTGGGCCGCGGCTACATCTTGCGGCGGCTGTTGCGCCGGGTGGTGCGTCATGGCCGCCTCCTGGGCATCGACAAGCCCTTCTTGGTCACCATGGGGGAAGCGGCGATTGCTTTGCTGAAGGGGGCCCACCCCAGCGTGATTGAGCGGCAGGAGGTGATTCTGGCCGAACTCCACCGGGAGGAGGCTCGTTTTCTCGAGACCTTGGAGCGCGGTGAGAAGCTGCTCGCGGAGGTGCTGGCGTCCAAGCCAACGCAGATCAACGGCGCCCAGGCCTTTGAGCTTTACGACACCTATGGCTTCCCCCTGGAGCTCACCCAGGAAATTGCTGAGGAGCAGGGCTTAGCCGTCGATCTCGATGGCTTCGAGGCGGCGATGGAGGAGCAGCGTCAGCGGGCCAAGGCCGCTGCGGTGAGCATCGATCTCACGCTTCAGGATGCGATCGATCAGGTGGTAGCCGATCAGGCGGCGACCTGTTTCCAGGGGTATGTGGCTCTCGACCACGCCTCCTGCGTACAGGCTCTTGTGGTGAATGGCGAACCGGCCACCACCGCGAAGGCTGGTGATGCGGTTCAGGTGGTGCTCGACACCACACCCTTCTATGGAGAAGGCGGTGGCCAGGTGGGCGATCGCGGGCTGTTGGCTGGCACGGACCTGATCGTGCGGATTGATTCCGTGAGCCGTAGCCGTGATGTGTTCGTGCATGCCGGTCATGTGGAACGCGGTGAGCTCGCCTTGGGTGAGACCGTTAAGGCGCAGGTGGATCGTGCCTGCAGGCGCCGGGCCCAGGCGAATCACACCGCCACCCACCTTCTCCAGGCTGCGCTCAAGCAGGTGGTGGATCCGGGGATCGGCCAGGCCGGTTCCTTGGTGGATTTCGATCGACTGCGCTTCGACTTCCACTCCCCCAATGCGGTGACGGCGGAGCAGCTGGTGCAGATCGAAGCATTAATCAACGCTTGGATTGCTGAAGCCCATGGGCTTGACGTGCAGGAGATGGCGATTGATCAGGCCAAAGCCGCCGGCGCTGTGGCGATGTTTGGGGAGAAGTACGCCGATGTGGTGCGGGTTGTCGACGTTCCCGGTGTGTCGATGGAGCTCTGCGGCGGCACCCACGTGGCCAACACCGCAGAGATCGGTCTGTTCAAGATCGTGGCGGAAAGCGGCGTCGCCGCAGGCATTCGCCGGATCGAAGCCGTCGCTGGCCCCGCTGTGCTCGCGTATCTCAACGAGCGCGATGCGGTGGTGAAGCAGCTGGGGGATCGCTTCAAGGCGCAGCCTGCCGAGATCGTTGATCGTGTTGCGGCTCTTCAGGATGAGCTCAAGGCCACCGGTAAGGCGCTGGCGGCGGTACAGGCGGAACTGGCGGTGGCCAAGGCCGGTGCTTTGGCCGCCAAGGCCGAGGCCTTGGGCGACTTCCAGCTGCTGGTGGAACGCCTCGATGGGGTCGATGGCGCCGGTTTGCAGGGAGCGGCCCAGAGCCTGGTGGATCAGCTGGGGGATGGCGCGGCTGTGGTGATCGGTGGTCTGCCGGATCCCGCCGATCTGGGCAAGGTGATCCTGGTGGCGGCCTTCGGCAAGCAGGTGATCGGCGCCAAGCTCCAGGCCGGCAAGTTCATCGGTGGCATCGCCAAGCGCTGCGGCGGCGGCGGTGGTGGTCGCCAGAACCTGGCCCAGGCCGGTGGTCGCGATGGTGCTGCCTTGCCTGGTGCTCTTGAGGCAGCTCAAGCTGAACTGGCTGCGGCACTTGGTGCCGTGTGACAACAGAGGTCGCTGCTACGAGAGCAGGCTTTGGAAGAGTTCTTTCATGCGCCCCACCACGTCTCGACTGTTGGGTGGGACCGATTGAATGGTGAGTTTAGCCAGTTGAGCTTGCCGATCGCTGATCAATTGGCCAAAGCGCTCGATCAGGCCTGGCTCTTGATCGATGAGTTCGGCGATCGCCTGTCGACTCACCTCGAGCAGGTCGACTTTGCTGATGCTTTGAATTGTTGCACTCCGAGCAGTTCCGGTAAAAACAGTCATTTCCCCAAAGATGTCTCCGCGTTGGAGTTGAGCTATTTCGGCATTGCCATGAGGAATTGATGATTTCTGGATAGAAATATTGCCACTAATTAGCATAAAGAGTGAGTCTCCGTCTTCGTTTTCTTTGACGATGATTTCTCCGGGTCCGTATGAGTAGAACGAGCCCATTTTAATCATTTTTTGAATCTGATTGTCGGAAAGGATGGAAAAGAGTTGGTTGTCTCTCAGGAGTTGGTGAATGCTTTGGAGTGAATTATTTTTGCTAGGAGAGAGTGGTTTTGGTTGCTGCGTATTTTTTGTAATTCGTACATCACGAACGCTGAATGGGAAGCTGAAGCCTTCGCGTTGTAGCGCATACCAAAGCTGTTCCTGCAGGTCACCACGGAGTGCACGGCTTTGGCCGAAGTCGTTTTGCCAATTGATCCATTCGTAGTTGATGCAGCTCTCTTCGTATGAGCGGATTCGAATGATGCTGGCTGGTGATCGAAGAACTAGCGGGTGATTATCAGAGATCTTCTGCATTATTTTCTTGGCTATATCTGGCGGCATGCTGTAATCCAGTCCAATAATCAGCTTGTTGCCATGGGCTCCATTGCTTGTGAAATTTTCGATTGTGCTGGAGTTGGAATTCGTATGTGGAAAGATCAGTCTTGACCCATAAAGGCTGTTAATTTCTGTATCTCTCCAGCTGATTGATTGCACTTGGCCAATGTGTCCATCAATTTCAACCCAATCGCCTTCACGGATTACTTGTTCGAGTTGAAGGCTCAACCCACCGATCAGATCTTTCAGTGGATCCTGGGCGGCTAAACCAACAACAGCCGTGAGAACTGCTGAGGTTGTCACCAGGCCCACCAGGTCGATGCTGGCTTGCTCCTTCAGGTTCAGAGCGATTAGGAACAAGCTGCCGACAATGAAAATCAGATCTCGCAGGATTTTTGGACTGGACGGCAAAATCCGGAGAGTTGGCAGGATTTCGAGAGCGACCCAAACTAGGCACCGGCTAATGGCAATCGAAGTGAGGATGCCTGTGATGAGGCCGAGATCAAGCCCCGCTGAGATCGGAATGCGGAAGCTTTCGATCGTCTGTTCCGTGGTGTGCGCCAGTAGAGCAATCCAAGGAGTGCGCCAAGGGAACGGTGGCATGCTGAAGCGTTGACAGATGCGCTTGGTGATCAATCCGGCAAACAGGCCAACAACTGTGAGTAACCATTGCAATGTCAGGACCATGACCCACTGACCCGTCGAAGCTCATTGTGGGGAGATTCCAGGGTAAGGGCCGGAACTTTTTTGATCTTGTTCCAGTTGGGTGACGAGTCAATTCATCACCTATTCGTTTTTTCAGTACAAATTCGTGCTGATTATGGATGTTTGTCCTGCTGGGTTGCGCTGATGACGCCACGCCAGAGGGCGCTGTCAAGGTCAACCATCCGCCGTTCCTTTGTGGCCAGATGAATGGGGACATGGGTGAAGAAATTGTTCCAGTAGCCGATCACAAGATTAGTTTTTCCGCTCATGCCTGCATGCACGGCATGTTCCGCAAGTAGGTGGCAAAACACTGCATCTGCTGCGTTTGCTGAAACGCTTCTGATGTGATAGCTGGGATCCAGATACTTGATGCTGATTGCGAGATTATTTTGTTTGAAGTATGCCGTTATCTCCTTTTTAAGAAGTTCTCCAATATCATCCTTGAGGATGTTCCCGGAAGCGTCTACTTTGCTTTCACTGTTGTTGAAAAGGTCTTGCCCAGCCCCTTCTGCGACAACAATCACAGCATGGTTGTTCCGTTGCAGTCTGCGTTGAATCGCTGCACAGATGCCTTCAGGCCCATTGATTTGAAACGGGGTCTCGGGAATAAGACAGATATCCACAATGGAATTGGCTAGTGATGCTGTGGCGCTAATAAAGCCAGAGTCTCGACCCATCAGCTTCACGATTCCAATACCGTTTTCGGCACCTTCTGCTTCGTGGTGGGCGGATGTGATGATTTCTGAGGCTACCTGCACAGAGGTTTCGAAGCCGAAGGTTTTTTCAACAAAACCGAGATCGTTGTCGATGGTTTTCGGCACGCCGACAACGCTGATGTTGGCTTGACGTTTGTTGGCTGCTTCCGCGATTGCTTGAGCCCCCTTCAATGTGCCATCGCCGCCGATGCAGAACAGGAGATTGATTTTTCTACGCTGGAGCTCGTCCACCATGATCTCTGGATCCTGATTGCCTCTCGACGATCCAAGAATCGTCCCGCCCTGTTTATGAATCTGTTCAACAACAGATGAATTCAGCTGGATCGGTTCTTGATTTGATTGTTGCGTCAAGCCTTTGTAGCCATAGCGAATGCCAACAATCTCTTTGACGCCATAGTCCTGTTCCAAGACGTTGACCAGTCCCTTGATCACATTGTTCAGCCCCGGACATAGCCCGCCGCAGGTGATGATTGCTGCGCGGGTTGTATCTAGATTGTGAAAGATTCTTTCCCGGGCGCCGGCCTTCTCAAATGCCGGCAATTGTTTGCATGTTTCGAGTTGATGATTCAGGTTCTTGATCTGACTGGAAAAAATAATTTTCTCTGAGTCGTCAACAAAAATCTCTTGGCTGCAGGGGTTGGCATAGGTTGCTTCCCCAAGCTGTTGAATCTCGAAATTGAAGTTATCGGGATTTTTCAGAACGTTCTCGTATGCCATGCGTGTAAGACGCTCAATGCTCGTAATCTGCCGACGGATTTTTTACTTTGCAACCAACGTCAAGTCGTTGTTGTCTTGGTTCGCTGGTGGCGTAATCCATGTCCGGCTGCCAGTCTTGAAAAACTGCTGCATGACAGATGTTGAAACAGGCAGTTTTCGTTCAGGCAGGTGTGGTGCTGCTGCTCGGGAATGCACTCTGGGCCATGCCCAGTCGTGCCGCTCAGCCTCGTGTTGTTGAGGTGCCGGCGGGGCCTGCCTTCGTCAAGCTGCCCGGCGCTACTGAGATCACTGCACGCTCGGGTCAGTCTCTGAAGACGAATACTTTGTTGCGCACGACCAAGCCAGGTCGCATGCAGGTGATGTTGGGCAACGGGCGTCAGTTCCGCATGGGTGGTGATGCGCAGTTGCGCTTGGGTGCGTCAGACGTCGAACTGTTGAAGGGTTCCATCATCGGTTGGATCAAGCCAGGGACTCGGCATCGCAGTCCCTTCTCGATCAAAACCCGGTTGGCCACGGCTTCGATTCAGGGCACCACCGTTTTTTTGGAGTTCACCGACAAGCAGTTCAAGGTGTTCAGCTGGGAAGGCAGGGTGCAAGTTGAGACGAGCAATGGCCAACGCTTCACCTTGAACAGTGGTCAGCAGCTGCTTTTGGATCTCAAGCGCCAGATGGATGAAGTCAGTGGTCGCTTGGATGGTTTGGAATCCGCTTTGGGTGAGCTGGGCGGCGGCATCGTGACGCCAACGACTCCTGGGCGAGATGGCTCCCGCAGTCCTCGGTCGCGTCAACAGGACGAGCAGGAGTACGACTGGGAGCCCCCCCAGCCGGTGACTGCTCAGGATGCTGAACGTCGCCTTCAGAAGAGCCTTCTAATTAACGGTTTCTCAACCCCCTTGGAGACCTTGCCGGATATTGAGCGGGAACTGGGGGTTTCGGCGCCAGTTCTTTGAGACGTTTGATCCGCCGGCATCTTGTTCCGTGTCTGTGGCGGGCATCGCTGCTGTTGCCCCTGGCCATGCTCCCGTTGCTGTCGCGTTTGGATGCCACGGGCCGGCAGCTCCTTTTTCAATGGCGTGGCCCGATTGAGCCCCCCGATGACGTGGTGTTGTTGGGCATCGATGAGGCGTCACTGGATCCACAGCTGTCTGATTTCGGCTCCTGGCCATGGCCGCGTGCGCTGCAGGCAGACCTGGCCCGTGCGGTTCTCCGTCAGGGTGCCCGTCGTGTCGTCTTCAACATCGTTCATGTCGGGCCTAGCGGTTTTGGCCCAAGCGACGACCGTGCTTTCCAAGACGCGCTGCAACCATGGCAAGACCGGGTGGTGTTGAGCGCCTCTCTGGTGCGTCAACAGCTGGAGAGTCACGAGCAGGTTCAACTGAGACGTCCCTGGTACACGGGCTATCCCGTGGGACTGTCGGCGTTTTCGATGAACGCCTTCGGCGTTGTGCAGGCTGTTCCGGGACGGCAGCGTCTGCAGGGGATGCTCAATGAATTTTCTGAGCCCCACCCTCGCCCTTTAGCGCCCCTCGCTGCGGAGGTTGCTTCATCACAAGGCGATAACGGCATTGATTTCCTCGGACCCAGCGGACACATTCCGGTGATTCCAGCCTGGGCCGTGGGCACGCTTCCGCAAGACACCTGGCGGAACAAGGTCGTCATCATCGGTTCCACCGCCCCTTCGCTGGGTGATCAGCTGGAGACGCCCTTTGGTCAGCAGAGCGGCTCTGAGGTTCTGCTATCGGCCATTGCAGGCTTTCAAAGCGGACGAGGCTTTCGCTCGCCTGATGTCTCCCATTTGGTGGCATTGATGGCCCTCTGGTTGCTGTTATGTCAATGGCGTATCGCAGCTCCATCGACCGCCCTTGGGACAGCGATCACAACCGCTGCTCTGGAGGCTCTGGTAACCGGGGGCGTTGTTTTGGCTTGGTTCAACGGCCTTTGGTTGCCTGGCGCAGCTTTGATGCTGATGCCGTTGATCGCGGGAAGTCTCCGGGCTGGAGATCTGTTTCAGCGGGAAAGCGCCCAACGGAGATTTCTGCACTCGGTGCTGTCGCGCCGGGTGTCACCGAATCTCATGCGCGACATGCTGCGTTCGGGGCAGGAGAGTTGGACCCGTCTTGGCGGTCGTCGCGAGCGCTGCGTTGTGTTGTTCACCGATCTGGTGGGATTTACGGCCCGCAGCAACGTGATGGATGCGGAGGCCCTGTTTGGTTTGTTGAATCGCTACTTCGAGGCGATTGCGGCTCCGGTTTTGCAGGAGCAGGGGTTGTTGGACAAATTCATCGGAGATGCCCTGATGGCGGAATTTGGGGTTCCCGTGCATCGGGGTGATCGGGCTGAGGCTCTCGCGGCTGTGCGGGCCGCTCTGGCCATGCAGGCCAACCTTGAGGTTCTGAATCGAGAACTCGATCAGGAGGGTTTGGCACCGCTACGCCAGGGAATCGGCATTCACTGCGGTGAAGTGATCGCTGGCAATCTTGGGTCGAGCCACCGGTTGGAGTACACCGTGATTGGAGCGCCGGTGAATCTGGCCAGCCGGCTTGAATCCCTCACACGGCGATTCCCTGACTATCCAATCCTGATGAGTGGAGACGTCAGGAATCTCATCGCGGAGGATGTCGTGGTGGAGGATCTGGGGTCTCATTCTGTGAAAGGTTGGCCTGAGCCCATCCCTGTCTTTGGCTTGCTTGCGCTTCGGTCTGATTCAGATTCTGGTTAAGAGAAGAGTGGTTTTGGTTTTAACCCGCTTCAACAACCTTTCTCTGCCCCTGAACATAGGCTTCAAGAACATGATTGGGGATCAATTCATGTTCGGATTTGCCTGAGAGGAGGTAGTCGAGAATGGCTTCTCCACTTTGGGGATTGGTGGCAAAGGGGATCTGATACACATCGCAGAGGCGTCCCAGGGCTTCGATGTCGGCATGGTGGGGGTGAGCAGACAGTGGATCCCTGAAAAAGATCACCCCGCAAATATTCTTTGTTGAGATCAGCGTGCCAACCGCCTGATCTCCACCCAGAGGGCCAGACGCTACCTTTTTGCTTAGAGAGAGGCCTGTTTTGGCGTAGAGCAAGCTGCCGGTGGTGCCGGTTGCAATCAAGGGAAATTTCTCAAGCTTTTTGGTGTGAATGCTGCAGAATTCCATCAAACTTGCCTTCATGTTGTTGTGCGCTATCAGGGCAAGGTATTTGCGTTTATCGTTGTAGCTTTCTGCTAAAAGCTGTTCATCACGTGCGCGTCCTATCGCCCTGAAGTATTCACGGTATTTCAGGGCGAGAGGTTGGTTTTTATCGAGAAAAGCGTTGAAGTTGAAGAATGAAAATCGCCCAACTGTTGTTGGTTCTATCGTTTCAACATCTGCTCCGCGTGTCGCCTCGTCCGAGAAAAGGCTTTCGCCAATAAATGCTCCTTTTTTCTCGATTGCAATTTGTCGTTTGCCGTCAAGAATCTGTACCAGTCCATCAAGAATGAACACCATGCTGTCTGAGGGCTCGCCCTTTTTCATCAAGATGGTTTCTTTGGGGATCTCCTCGATCGTCAAATGTTCCGCCAGGCTCGCAATCTCTTTGGTGCTGAAGGAATGCTTCAGGTTGCCCTCGTCTTGCAGGGCCTCGATCAGGGCGTTGCGATCCATGAGCGATGAATAGCTGATCGGACCTTAAGAGCGTTTTTGCCAATCAGCTTTTTCAGGGCTTTGGCGGCTCTGTGATCTGCGATGGAGAGAGCTGGCTCGAAGCACTTCCATGAAGTTCTCCTTAGTCCTGAAGGTATGTGGTTTGGCGCAGGCTGCTTTCGAGGTGGTCGAGAAGACGACGTGATTCGTCGATGCGCAGTTGACCGTTGTTGATGGCTCCCTCCGCCGCCACCCGCAAGCGCTCAAGTAAGGCGCGGGGGTCGTGTTCCATCGCTTCCAGTACATCGGCATTGGTGTCACCCCGCACGACGTGGTCAATGCGATAGCTACCGCCTGGGCTGAGGCGGATGTGCACAGCGTTGGTGGTGCCAAACAGATTGTGCAGATTGCCCATCACTTCTTGGTAGGCGCCGCTGAGAAACAGCCCGATCAGATACGGGCTGTTGTCATCGAGTTCGTGGAGCTCCAGCAGATGTTTGGGTTGTCCATCCCCGATAAAGCGATCCAGGCGCCCATCCGAATCGCAGGTGAGGTCGGCGAGGTTGGCTAGTCGTGTCGGCCGTTGATCCAGCTGCTGGATGGGGACCACCGGAAACAGCTGATCGATGGCCCAGGTGTCGGGAGCTGAGCGGAAGATCGACAAGTTGGCGTAATACGTTCCTGCCAAGGCTTTGCTGAGGGCTGAGAGCTCTTCAGGGATGGCTTGATCTTTTGGGAGCCGTTGTGCAATGGCATCGGCGCAGGCCCACGTCAGCTGTTCGGCTGTGGCTCGGTCGGGCAGACCCATGTATCCAAGCCGGAATGCGGCGAGGGCATCCTGCTTGAACTTCAAGGCGTCGTTCCAGGCCTCCTGAAGCCGCACCAGCTGTGCATCCGCAGTCACCGATAGCTCTTGAATAGTGGCGAGAGTGTCGCGGAGGTTGCGAACGGTGAGTGGTTCGTCTCCTGTGGCGTTGGGAATGGATGCCGGGAGTGCGCTACTGCCCAGGATGTCGAACACCAGTAGCGAGAAATGGCTGGCAATGGCGCGGCCGCTTTCGCTCACCAATGTGGGCACGGCAACACCGTTGGGTTCGCAGCATTCCCGCACCGTGGCCACGACATCGTTGGCGTAGTTCTGCAGCGAGTAGTTCGTGGAGGCTGCCGATGCTGTGCGGCTGCCGTCGTAGTCGATGCCGAGTCCACCGCCGACATCCAGGAACCCCATCGGGGCTCCGAGTCGGGTGAGCTCCACATAGATCTGCCCCGCTTCTTGGAGAGCGTCCTTGAGAACGGCAATGTCGTTGATCTGGCTGCCGATGTGGAAGTGCAGCAGGCGGAGATCCTGGAGGAGGTCGTGCTCACGAAGTCGTTCCACCGTTGCCAGCAACTCGGGAATGGAGAGGCCAAATTTGGCCTTGTCGCCAACGGAACTGCCCCAACGCCCTGTGCTGCGGCTTGAGAGCTTGGCTCGCACGCCGATGTAGGGCGCAGCACCCAGGTTTTTGTTGGCTTCAATGATCCGATCAACTTCGTCGGGCTGTTCAATCACCACCACCGGTTGCCGTCCCAGGCGTCGCGCCAGGATTGCGGTTTCGATGTACAGCCGATCCTTGTAGCCGTTGCAGATCAACAAGGCTTCGGGGTCGTCCAGCAGCGATAGCGCGATCAGCAGCTCCGCTTTGCTGCCAGCTTCTAGCCCGAAGTTCCAGCGCTTGCCGCAGCTGACCAACTCCTCCACCACGTGGCGTTGTTGGTTGCATTTCACCGGGAAGACGCCTTGGTATCGCCCTTGGTAGCTGTATTGCGCGATGGCGCGTTCAAAGGCTGCGTGGAGCCGTTCCAAGCGGTCTTCGAGGATGTCGTCGAAGCGAATCAGCAGTGGCAGAGCAAGGTTGCGGCCTTTCAGCTCCGACACCAGATCCACGAGATCGAGGCTTCCGCCGCGATCACCTCGAGGTTGAACGCTGATGTGTCCGCGCCCATTGATGGAGAAATACGGATCACCCCAGCGGTCGAGCCCGTACAGCGCAGCACTGTCTTCGATCGACCAGCGTTCGCTGTCAGTCACTGGCCTCTGTTGTGGGGAATGGCCGGAATCTAGGGACATTCCCTGCGCGGCCCAAGGCCTGTGCTTGCCAAGCGGGGTGGCCAGCACTGACGATGGCGGCGCTTTTTATCGACACACACCATGGCCGAACGCACGTTCATCGCCATCAAGCCCGACGGCGTCCAGCGCGGCCTGGTTGGCGAGATCCTCGGTCGCTTCGAGCGCAAGGGGTTCAAGCTTGTGGGTCTGAAGCAGATCACCCCCAGCCGCGCCCTTGCGGAGCAGCACTACGGCGTCCACAAGGAGCGTCCCTTCTTTGCCGGTCTTGTCGACTTCATCACCTCCGGCCCAGTGGTGGCCATGGTTTGGGAAGGCGATGGTGTGATCACCAGCGCCCGCAAACTGATCGGCGCCACCAAGCCCCTCGAGGCCGAGCCCGGCACCATCCGAGGCGACCTGGCCGTCAACATCGGTCGCAATGTGATCCACGGTTCCGATGCCCCAGAAACGGCTGCATTTGAAATTGGCCTCTGGTTCGAAGCCTCTGAGCTGAACGACTGGTCCCCATCAGATCAGGAGTGGCGGGTCGAAGGCTGATTGCTCAGTTTTCGAATCGGTTCCAGCGGAAAGCCTCCAACAACGCCTGTGCGGCCGCGTTGGGGGCTTTTTGAATGACTGCGCCCGCAGTGAGTTCGGCGGTGATCGCAGCGAGGAGAACACCATTGCGGTGATGACCGCAGGCCAGCCAGAGTCCTGGAAATGGGCCTGAGCCGAGCAAGGGGCCTTCATCTGGCGTGCAGGGTCGGAACCCCCACCAACGCTCCATGGACGGCCAGTTTGCTGCCATAGGAAGCAGGCTGATGATGCCCGTTTGGAGTTGTTTTTGACCATCGGGTGTGAGGCCTTCAGCGAATCCGGCGTCCCGTTCGCTGGTGGCCCCCACGACGATCAGTCCGTCCTCACGTGGAACGAGATAGGTCCCGGGGCCAAAGATCACGCGCTTGAGCGCTTCTCGCGGCCCTTGTAGGGAGAGCATTTGGCCTTTGACCGGGAACACCTTGAGCTCGGGCACCAAGTGCTGACTCCAGGCGCCGCTGCAAAGCACCGCTTGCTGGCAGTTCAGGTGTTGCTCGCTTCCTTCGGCACTGCGCAAATTGATTCCGGACAGGTGTCCCGCGGAATCACGCTTTAGATCAATCACTTCGGCACCTTCCATGAAGTGCACGCCCAAGGAGACGCAGGCGCGCTCCAGAGCGCGCATCAGTCGACGGCGGTTGTCAATTTGGCCGTCTTGTTCGAAGAGCAACCCCGTCGTCCAATCCGAACCCAATCCAGGAACTTCTCGATCCAGGCTGGCGCGGTCGAGCGTTTGTCCGAGCTGGGCCGTTGGGTAGGCGTCCCGTTCGGCTGGTGTGCGGAATGGAACCACGATGCCGCTGGTGCGAAGTCCGCAGCTCAAGCCGCTGTCACCTTCGATTTGGGCCACCCAGCGGGGAACAAGTGCCTGGCTGCTTTGCCCCAGACGCAGCAATTCGCCGTTGAGGCCTTCGGCATGGGGCGCCAACATGCCAGCGGCGACGAAGCCAGCGGCTTCACTGCGGCGTCGGCTGATCACCAGAACCTTTTGGTTCAGACGGGCCAGTTGATGGGCAACGGCTAAGCCCATCAGTCCCCCGCCCAGGACGCAGACGGCTGAGGGAGAGGCGGCAGTCATGCGCGAGAAGAGCCCTTGCTGGTCATGCTGTCAGGAGGGGGCTTCATCCTGATTCCATAGGATCCCGGAAACTGCTTCACATCACGGGCGCATGGCCGACGCAGCAACCCAACCGGCCTGGGAGGCCGTGATCGGTCTCGAGACCCACGTGCAGCTGGGAACGGACAGCAAAATTTTTACTGCGGCATCGACCACCTTTGGCGATGACCCCAACACCCACATTGATCCAGTGGTGTGCGGTCTGCCCGGCACGTTGCCGGTTCTGAATCAGAAGGTTCTCGAGTACGCGGTGAAAGCTGCGATGGCGTTGAACCTCAACATCGCCGAGCACAGCAAGTTCGACCGTAAGCAGTACTTCTATCCCGATCTGCCGAAGAACTATCAGATTTCCCAGTACGACCAGCCGATCGCTGAGGAGGGTTGGATTGAGGTGGAGGTCGCTGAAAAGGGAAAAGACACCTACCTGAAAACGATCGGGATCGAGCGTCTGCACATGGAGGAGGACGCCGGCAAGTTGGTGCATGCCGGCAGCGACCGCCTGGCGGGATCCACCCATTCCCTCGTGGACTACAACCGTGCCGGTGTGGCCTTGGCCGAGATCGTCAGCAAGCCTGATCTGCGCACGGGCCGTGAAGCGGCGGAATACGCCTCGGAGATCCGCCGAATCATGCGTTATCTGGGTGTGAGTGACGGCAACATGCAGGAGGGATCCCTGCGCTGCGACGTCAACATCTCTGTGCGCCGTGGGCCTGATGCGCCCTTCGGTACGAAGGTGGAGATCAAGAACATGAACTCCTTCTCTGCCATCCAAAAGGCCTGCGACTACGAGATCAAGCGTCAGATCAAGGCCTACGAAACCGGTGAGCCGATCGTTCAGGAGACCAGGCTGTGGGACGAGGGAAAGCAGCTCACCAAGAGCATGCGCAGCAAGGAAGGGGCCAGCGATTACCGCTACTTCCCTGACCCCGACCTGGGGCCCATCGAGGTGAGCGCCGGTCAGCGGGAGTCCTGGCGCGCTGAGCTGCCCGAGCTGCCGGCAGTCAAACGCCATCGCTACGCCGATGATCTGGGCCTCTCCCAGTACGACGCGCGGGTGCTCACCGATGAGCGTCCGATGGCCGACTACTTCGAGGCCGTTGTGGGCGCTGGTGCTGACGCCAAGCTTGCAGCGAACTGGATCACAGGTGATATCGCCGCCCATGTGAACAGCAACCGGCTCAGCTATGCCGAATTGGCCTTTCGGCCTGAGCAGTTGGCCGAGATGGTGCAACTGATCGATGGGGGCAAGATCAGTGGCAAGATCGCCAAAGAGATTCTTCCCGAGCTGCTCGAGAAAGGCGGCTCACCCAAAGCGATCGTCGACGAGCGAGGCCTCGGGATGATCAGTGATCCGGCTGCGATTGAGGCCATCGTGGACGAGTTGCTGGGTGCTCATCCCGATGAGGTGGAGGCCTTCCGCGGCGGTAAGACCAAACTGCAGGGCTTCTTCGTCGGACAGTTGATGAAGAAGACCGGTGGTAAGGCGGACCCCAAGCTGGCCAATCAGATTTTGAGCAAGAAACTCAAGGGTTGATGAGCGGAGCGGCAGCCATTCCCGACGCCTGGAAGGAGTGGCTGCTGCAGAACCGGGATCGAGGCTGTGATTCTGAGGGGCTGATTCAGCGGGTCCTCGATCAGGGGTTTTCGCGAGAGGCGATTGCGGCCGTTCTCCAGTCGTCCTCGCCGGATTGGCTCGCTTGGTTTGAGTCACCCCTCACCCGAAAGGAGCACCGGCCCCGCGCCTGGCGGCTCGATACCTCACTCGCCCAGTTGTATGAGCTGCCGGCCCTGCTCAGCCACGAGGAATGCGGGCAAGTGATCGACGCCATCAATGCATCACTTCAGCCATCGACGGTGACCCGTGGCACCAGTGATTACCGCACAAGCCGAACCTGTCATCTGCGCCACAACCATCCTGAGCTCGCTGCGAGACTTGATCGACGCTTTGCGGCGCTTTTTGGTGTGGATCCGCGGCTGTCCGAACCCATCCAGGGGCAGCGCTATGACCCGGGCGAGTACTTCAAGGAACACACGGATTGGTTTTCGCCGGGCACGGAGGAATACGCCACCCACACCGACAGCGGCGGGCAACGCACCTGGACGGTGATGGTTTATCTCAATGCTGTTGAGCGGGGGGGAGAGACGCTGTTTCGCCGCCTGGAGCGTTCATTCACGCCTGTGCCTGGGATGGCGTTGGCCTGGAACAACCTCCAGGCCGATGGCACCCCCAACCCCTTCACGCTGCATGAGGCCCTACCGGTGGAGGCTGGGCACAAATGGGTGATCACCAAGTGGTTCCGCGCAGACTTTGGCCGTAACGGCTAACAACCGAGATCTGTTTCCGCAGTTGCGTTGAGCAGCGTCACGGCTTGGGCATGCCATGCGCCGGGCTGGCCTTGATTGGAAATGACGTGATCCGCCAGAGCACGTTTGCGACTCAGGGGCCATTGGGCGGCGATGCGGGCTTGGGCGGCTGCAGGGCTCAGCCCGTCGCGCGCAATCAATCGCTGGAGTTGCTGGGATTCATCGCAGTCGACAAGCCAGATTTCGCTGCAGAGCGACTCCAAACCCGCTTCGAACAACAGCGGAATCATCAAAACGATCGCTGGCGTCTCGGCATGGCGTGTGAGTGCTTGATCGAAGCGGTCTCGCACGATCGGGTGAATCAGTTGCTCGAGCCAGAGCCGCTCAGCGGGGTCTTGGAACACGATGCGACCCAGTACAGCCCGGTCGATGGTCGCGGCTCCCTCGCCCTGGACCTTGGAGCCATACCGCTGCAGCACGCTGTGGGTGGCCTGGCGCCCAGGCGCGAGAGCCTCTCGGGCGAATTGATCCGCATCCAACACCGGAAGACCTTGCTGCGCCAACCAACGGCCCACGCTGCTCTTGCCGCTTGCAATTCCGCCCGTGAGTCCGATGCGTCGTTGCGAGAAAAGCTCGCCAGGCGCCATGGTGTCGGAGCAGGATGCACCCAGTGTCTCGCGGCAGATCAGCGGTGGCGATGGCTTCTTCTTGGCAACCGATCCAGGGTGGTGTGACGGCACCGAATGGGTTCCAGGCGGCCGGCATCGTTGCTGGTCTGAAGCCTTCGGGCAAGCCCGATCTGGCACTGGTATTGGCACCGGAGGCGGCCGTTTGTGCTGGCACTTTCACCACCTCAGTGGTGCGAGCGGCCTGTGTTGATCTCTGCCGTGGTCGCCTCTCCAGCAATGGTGGCCAGGCCCGTGCTGTGTTGATCAACTCCGGTCAGGCCAACGCTTGTACCGGTGATCGAGGCCTGGTCGACAGCCAGCGCGCCACCCAAGTGCTTGCTGATCACCTCGGCGTGGATGCGGAGGCGGTGTTGATCTGCTCCACAGGCGTGATTGGTGTTCCGATTCCGATGACGACCTTGTTGGCCGGATTGGCTCCTTTGGTGGAGACCCTTGATGCCACCGGCGGTGATGCCGCTGCGAACGCGATCCTCACCACCGATCTGGTGGACAAGCAGGTGGCGCTTGAACTGGATCTTGAGGGTCGCCGGGTGCGCATCGGAGGGATGGCCAAAGGCTCGGGAATGATCCATCCCGATATGGCCACGATGCTCGGCTTCTTCAGTTGCGATGCCGGTGTGGATGCCGGCGTCTGGCAGGAGATGGTGCAGCGGGCGGTGCAGCGTTCCTTCAATGCCATCACGGTGGATGGCGACACCAGTACCAACGACACCGTGCTGGCCTTCGCAGCAGGTCCACCGCTGGCGAAAGAGCACCATGGCGTTTTGGAACAGGGCCTCACCGATGCGATGCAGCATCTGGCGCAGGCCATTGCTCGGGATGGCGAAGGGGCAACTTGTTTGATCGCCGTGCAGGTCGAGGGAGCAGTTGACGAAGCCGCGGCGTTGCAGGTGGCCCGCACGGTCTGTGGTTCGTCCTTGGTGAAGACCGCTGTCCATGGTCGGGACCCGAATTGGGGGCGGATCGTGGCTGCTGCAGGTCGCTCAGGTGTGGCCTTCGATCCTGATGCGGTCGCCCTCTGGATTGGTCCGCATCAATTGATGTTGGCCGGCCAACCCGTGGCCTTTGATCGTGATGCAGCCAGCGAAGTCTTGCGGCAGGAGCACGTCACGATTCGCCTCTGTCTGGGTCATGGCTCCGGCTGTGGTCAGGCCTGGGGATGTGACCTCTCGGATCAATACGTGCGCATTAACGCCGACTACACGACTTGAGGTCTCTGTCCTGAATCCCTGTCACAATCCGAGTCTTCGTCAGATCCACCTGTGGACAAGACCAGCACTCCTGACGCTCCCGATGTGACCCAGCCCCGTTTCTGGGTGGGCCCCCTTGTGGCTGGTTGTTGTTTCGCTCTTGGTTATGGCATCACCGGTCGGGTGCTGACGCTGCAGACCAATGCTGAAGATCCCGCCCCTCAGGCCTTCGCACCGCTTGCGTTTCCAGGGGATTCCTTGCAGAAGATCCGAGCCCGGTTCAGCGACGGCGATGCAGATCTGCAAGTGGATGTCACAGCCCTAGAGGCCGCCGAGGCCTCGACCCGATCAGACAAGCCAGAGGTCAAGACAACGATCAAACCCGATCTCGCTCTGCAGACTCCGCAACCCCCGGTGTGGACGGCCCCCGACTGGTCTGACCCCCAAACCATCGCCCCAGATCTCGAGTCCGAGCTCGAGCCCGGAGTCCCCGAAGCCGACGGATCCGCGCCATCTACGGCCCAGGATCAAGAACTGGACGACGGCAGCACTGAACCCCTGGTGACCCCTGAGCCCTCTGAGGTCGTCCCTGCTGTTGTTGTCCCAGCAGATGATTCTCCGGTGCTGCTGGCCGAGCCGGATTCAGCTGTAGTGCCCCCGGGCGCAGAAGCTTTTTTTGAAACCATTGAGCCCGTGATCCCTCCTCAGCCCTGATCTCCTGTTGGATCTGCCACAGTTGAGCCTGTCTGCTTTCGGTTCATGGGTTCCTCGGAGGCCTTGATTCGCGCCACCGTGAATCGCATCAGCGCGCGCCTGGGCCACGGCTTTGCGGACGCTGCAGCGGAGCTGGCGGTGTTGGCGCAAGACGCCCCTCAACGGTTGCGTCAGGAATGGGATCTATTTCAGGACGAGGTGCTTGCTGAGGCGGAACGGATTGAACGGGGTGATCAAGCCATGGTGAGCACGGATGGGGAGTCTTCCGCGGAACAACCGGAGACCCCTCAAGCGGTCATTGATCGCCTCCGGGCCACGGTGGCTGATCTCAGTCAAGCGGTCGAGGCACGCCCCTGATGCTCGGACTGCTGCGAGCGCTTCGGATCTGGCGCTCTGTCCTGACCCTGCTGCTGCTGCTTTGGTGGGATGGTCAGTCCTGGACTTATCGCGGTGGCGTGACCGCGGAGCGTCGTGCTCGTCGTCAGCAAGGCCGAGCTCGCTGGTTGACGTCCGAGCTGCTGTCTCTGGGTTCAGCTTTCATCAAGCTGGGGCAGCTGCTGTCCGCAAGGCCAGATATTCTCCCGGCGGGCTGGGTGGCTGAACTGGAGGCGCTGCAGGACAGCGTTCCGGCTTTCAGTTTTGATCAGGTGCAGACCGTTCTCGAACGAGAGCTTGGTCAGCGCTGTGCAGAGGTCATCGACCTTGACCCGGAGCCCCTTGGTGCTGCCTCTTTGGCCCAGGTGCACCGCGCCAGCCTGCGCAGTGGCCGGCAGGTGGTGCTCAAGGTGCAACGGCCTGGACTGGATCGTTTGTTTCGCCTTGATCTTGAGGTGATGCAGCAGGTGGCGGCTGTGCTGCAGCGCCATCCCAGTTGGGGCCGTGGTCGAGATTGGCCGGCTATGGCACGTGAATGTCGACGTGTCCTGCTGCGTGAGCTGGATTTCCGGGTTGAGGCCCAGTATGCGGCTCGTTTTCGTCAACAATTTCTGGATGACGAACGGATCAGGATCCCAGGTGTGATCTGGGAGTTGAGCAACCGCCGTGTGCTTTGTCTCGACTATCTGCCAGGCATCAAGGTCAATGACCGTGAGGCGTTAATCGAGGCCGGTATTGATCCAATCAAAGTGGCTGAAGTGGGCGCGGCCAGCTATCTCAAGCAGTTGGTGCGGTTTGGTTTCTTTCATGCCGACCCCCATCCCGGCAACCTTGCCGTCGCTAGCGATGGCGCTCTCATTTACTACGACTTCGGAATGATGGGCCTTTTGTCGGACGGCTTGCGTCGACGGCTCGGGGCCATGGTTCGCGCTGCTGCCGCCAGGGATTCAGCGGCGTTGGTGGAGGAAATGCAGGCTGCCGGAGTGATCTCCAGAGGCATTGAAGTTGGTCCGGTCCGTCGTCTTGTGCGGCTGATGCTGCAGGAGGCCTTGACCCCACCATTCACGGCCAATGCGATCGACAAACTCTCCGGAGATCTCTACGACCTGGTCTACGGGCAGCCCTTCCGTCTGCCGGTCGAACTGATCTTCGTGATGCGAGCGCTATCCACTTTCGAGGGTGTTGGCCGCAGTCTCGATCCCGCTTTTAGCTTGGTTGCAATTGCCAAGCCCTACCTCCTTCCACTCATGACTTCAAGCGGCTCAGGTAGCAATGATCTGTTCAATGAACTCGGCCGTCAGGTCGGGGCTCTAAGCAGCCGTGCTGCTGCCTTCCCACGACGTCTTGATGAAAGTCTTGAACGACTTGAGCAGGGGGATATTCAGCTCCAGGTGCGTCTCGGGGAATCTGATCGTCAGTTCCGTCGAATGGCCCTTGCCCAGCAGTCCATCGGCCAGTCGGTGTTGCTCGGATGCCTGGCGTTGGCCACAGCCATTGTTGGTGCGAGTGCACGCCCGCTCTGGTCAATTCTTCCGGCTGCTGCTGCTTTGCCTGTTGGATTGGGCTGGTTCCAAATGCAGGTCAAGATCCGTCGCGATCAACGGTTGGAGCAGTTGCCCGGTTCCAACCGTTGAGCCGTCTGGGGTCTGAGATCAGGCCTTGCCCCGGGGGCCCTGGGCGACAGCACCGGCGTAAACGGCCTGGCTTCCCAGTTCGTCTTCGATGCGCAGCAGCTGGTTGTACTTCGCGACCCGCTCACTGCGGCTGAGGGAACCGGTCTTTATCTGCCCGGCGCGTGTGGCGACGGCGAGATCGGCAATCGTGGTGTCTTCGGTTTCGCCACTGCGGTGGCTGATCACGCTGGTGTAACCGGAGCGCCCTGCCAGATCGATGGCCTGAAGGGTTTCCGTGAGTGAGCCGATCTGGTTCACCTTGATCAGGATCGAGTTGGCCGTGGCGCTGTCAATGCCTTGCTGAAGGCGCTTGGTGTTGGTCACGAACAGGTCATCACCCACGAGCTGAACCTTGCCGCCAAGGCGTTCGGTTAGCAGCTTCCAGCCATCCCAGTCGTCTTCGGCCAGGCCGTCTTCGATCGAAACGATCGGGAATTTGTCCACCAGTTGTTCGAGCTGGCCGACCATCTCTGCGCTGGTGTAGCTGCCACCATCGAAGGCATAGCGACCGTTCTCGAAGAATTCGGTGCTGGCGACGTCCAGGGCAAGGGAGATCTGCTCGCCGGGCTTGTAGCCCGCCTTGGTGATCGCTTCCACCAGGATTTCACCGGCTTCCACGTTGCCCAGATTGGGGGCGAAACCGCCTTCATCGCCAACGGCGGTGCTCATGCCCTTGTCGCTGAGCAATTTCTTCAGTGTGTGGAACACCTCGGTGCCCATGCGCAGCGCTTCGCGGAAGCTCGGAGCCCCATGCGGGACCAGCATGAATTCCTGAAAATCCAGGCTGTTGGCGGCATGGGCGCCACCGTTGATCACGTTCATCAACGGCACCGGCAGCAGGTTTGCCATGGGGCCGCCGAGGTAGCGGTAGAGGGGAATTCCCAGGCCGTTGGCGGCAGCGCGAGCGGTGGCCATGCTCACCGCCAGGATCGCGTTGGCACCCAAGTTGGATTTGTTGTCGCTTCCGTCCAGCTCCAGCATCGCTGCGTCCACAGCTGCCTGATCCAGGGCCGAAAGGCCGCAGAGGGCTGGTGCGATCCGCTCTTCGATGTGATTCACGGCTTGGCCCACACCTTTGCCCATGTAGCGGTCGCCGCCATCACGCAGTTCGTGGGCTTCGTGGGCGCCGGTGCTGGCACCACTGGGAACGATGGCCCGTCCCATGGCACCTCCTTCGAGCAGCACTTCGGCTTCAACCGTTGGGTTGCCGCGGGAATCGAGCACCTCTCGGGCCACGATGGTGTCGATGACGAGGTCGAGGGAATCGATCACGTTGGGACGCACGCTTAACCCGTGGATCCTATGAGTCGCCCCTCTCTCCCCTGTTGTGACGGGCCATACCTGGTCAGAATGATGGGAGGTAAACGCTGAATGTCTCTCACCCATGCGGATGCTTCACACCATGCTTCGGGTTGCTGATCTGGAGCGGTCTTTGGGCTTCTACACCGAAGTTTTGGGCATGCAGCTTCTGCGTCGAAAGGATTACCCCAGTGGCCGCTTCACTTTGGCCTTCGTTGGCTATGGGTCGGAGAAAGATCACACGGTCCTGGAACTCACCCACAACTGGGACACCGAGAGCTACACCTTGGGTGACGCCTATGGCCACATCGCTCTGGGGGTGGACGACATCCGCAGCACCTGTGCCGGGATTGCCGATAAGGGAGGCCGCGTGGTGCGGGAACCTGGCCCGATGAAGCACGGCACCACCGTCATCGCCTTTGTGGAGGATCCGGATGGCTACAAGGTGGAATTGATCGAGTTGTCTTCCAAAGCCCCCGCCTGAAACGGATGACCCCATCCCCAGCGTTGAACGGCAGCCTCACCCACGAGCCGGATCGCTTTAGCGATGCGGCCTGGGATCTTTTGCTGAGTGGTCAGGACGTCGCCCGTCGCTGGCGCCATGAGCAGTTGGATGTGGAGCATCTGATTCAGGTGCTGTTCACCGACCCCTCCTGCCGCCGCATGGTGGAGGGATTGCCCCTGCCAACCGATGCGCTCTTGGATCGATTGGAGGATGTGCTGGCCGATCAGCCCTCTGGGCGCGGCGATGAGTTGTTCATTGGTGATGACCTAGAGCAGCTGCTCGATGCGGCTGATGCCATTCGTCGGCGCTGGAATGGCGACGTCATCGATTTGCCGGAATTGCTAATGGCCATCGGTGCTGATCCACGGATCGGTGCCGAATTATTTGCTGGCTTTGGTTTTTCAGCCGATGAGCTTGAGCCGCTGATCCAACGGGGCTTTGAAGGGGGTGGTCAGGTTCCATCTCCGCCCCAGGAGCGTCCCATGCCGCCGTCTCCGCAAGAGGCTCCACGCCGTCAAAGGGTGGCCCGTATCCCGTCTTCTTCCCGTGGGGTGCGCGAGCCAGCCGCCACTCAGCCGTCTGCCATGCCTCGTCAGCCAGACCCGCTTGAGCTCTCAGTTGCCTCCGATACCGCTCCCCATGAGCCCACGGCATTGGAGTCCTACGGGCGGGATCTCACCGAAGAGGCAGAGGCGGGCAGCCTCGATCCGGTGATCGGTCGTGATTCCGAAATTCGCAACTTGATCAAGGTGCTCTCACGCCGGAGCAAAAACAATCCGGTCCTTATCGGTGAACCCGGCGTTGGCAAAACAGCGATCGCGGAGCTGTTGGCCCAGCGGATCGTGGCGGGTGAAGTGCCGGAATCTCTGCAGGGTCTGCGCCTTGTGGCTCTGGATCTCGGGGCCTTGATCGCCGGAGCCAAGTTTCGTGGTCAATTCGAGGAACGTCTCCGGTCGGTGCTTGAGGAGGTGAGCGGCTCCGATTCCGGCGTGGTGTTGTTCATCGATGAGCTCCATACCGTTGTTGGCAGCGATCGCAGCAGCACCGATGCCGGCAGCCTGTTGAAGCCAGCCCTCGCCCGTGGTGATCTGCGCTGCATCGGCGCCACCACGCCGGAGGATTACAGGCTCACGGTGGAGAAGGATCCGGCCCTCAACCGCCGCTTTCAGCAGGTGGTGATCCGGGAGCCAGATCTGGAGTTGAGCCTCGAGATTCTGCGGGGTCTGAAGGAGCGCTACGAGCTTCATCACGGCGTCACGATCACCGATGAAGCCATTCAGGCCGCCAACCGTCTCGCTGATCGCTATGTCAGCGATCGCTGTCTGCCAGACAAAGCCATTGATCTGATCGATGAAGCGGCGGCGCAACTGAAGATGGAGGTCACCTCCAAGCCGCAGGTGGTGGAGGAAGCCGAGGCGGATCTGCGCCGCGTTGAATTGGCATTGCTCGCTGCTGAGCAGGCGCCTGAATCGGAGCGGATTCAGTTGCAGCGCAACCGGCTTGAAGTGTCGACGCGATTAGACGATCTGCGGCGACGCTGGCAAGAGGAGCGCGCTCAGCTGGAGGAACTCGGTCAGCTTCTGCAGCAGGATGAAGACCTGCGCCATGCCATCGCTGAAGCCGAGCGGGATGGAGATCTCGAGGAAGCGGCCCGGTTGCAGTACGACCAGTTGCATCGGGTGCAGCAGCGTCGGGATGAACTGGAGGCGTCCCAGGCGGAGGCGCAGTCCTCCGGAACTGCTCTGCTGCGCGAGCAGGTGGAGGCCGGTGACATCGCTGATCTTGTGGCCCGCTGGACCGGTATCCCCGTGCAGCGGCTTCTGGCGGGTGAGCGTCGCAAGCTGCTGCAACTGGACGCCCATCTCGCCGAACGGGTGATTGGCCAGGGCGAGGCGGTGATCGCCGTTGCCGCTGCCATTCGCCGTGCCCGTGCTGGCATGAAGGATTCGCGTCGCCCGGTGGGATCGTTCCTGTTCCTCGGGCCGACCGGCGTGGGCAAAACCGAGCTGGCGAAGGCGCTTGCAGCGTCGTTGTTCGATGAAGAGGAGGCGCTGGTTCGCCTCGATATGAGTGAGTTCATGGAGCGCAACGCCGTGGCTCGGCTGATTGGTGCTCCTCCGGGCTATGTCGGCTACGAGGAAGGTGGGCAGCTCACCGAAGCCGTGCGTCGTCGTCCCTATGCGGTGCTGCTCCTCGATGAAGTGGAGAAGGCGCATCCCGATGTGTTCAACCTGTTGCTGCAGGTGCTGGATGACGGCCGACTCACCGATTCCCAGGGCCGCACCGTCGATTTCCGCCACACCGTGGTCGTTATGACGAGCAACTTGGCCAGCCCGGCGATCCTGGAACATGCCCGCTCGGGATCCACTGACGAGTCAGCCCTTCAACAGCAGGTGGATGCAGCGCTGTCGAGTCAGTTCCGGCCTGAATTTCTGAACCGTATCGATGAGGTGATTCGTTTCCGCCCCTTGGAGGTGGCCGATTTGGTGCGCATTGTTCAGCTGCAACTGAAGGATCTCGCTGCCCTGTTGGCGGAGCAGGGTCTGGCTCTTCGTGTGGATGATGCTGTCGCCGAGGCCATGGCCCGTCAGGGCTATGAACCCGAGTATGGGGCGAGGCCACTGCGTCGGGTGTTGCGTCGCCAGTTGGAAAATCCGCTTTCCACGTTGCTGCTTGAGGAACGCTTTTCCGGAGCCAGTGGTGTGACGGTGCGGTTGGGCGAGGCCGGCTCAGATGCTCTGGTGTTTGATCCAGTGGGAGTTTGAGGGCATCCAGTAAGCTGGTTGTTTGGCAAAGTGCTAGCCGGCACCGTTGTCAACTTCCGGTCCCATCCCCGTGACCAGCCCCATCTCTGAGGACACCACCACATCTGACGGCTCAAAAGCCGCCGCCGATCCCACCAAATCCGGTGGATTTCTGGCGGACACGGTTGATGAGCTGAAACTCGTGGTTTGGCCCAGCCGCCAGCAATTGTTCAGCGAATCCATCGCTGTGATCCTGATGGTCAGCCTTTCGGCGGCCACCATTGCGGCTGTCAGTCGCTTCTTTGGGTGGGCTTCGTCCCAGGTGTTCCGCTGACTCGATATCACCTTTCTCGCCGTGCCCGACGACCTGACCACACCGGACGCCCCTGAGGTGCTTGATCTGCCAGCCCCGAATGAGGGGGACGATGGCACCTTGCCTTTGGAAGCTGTCGCCAACACGGCCATTGCCCGCTGGTATGCCGTTCAGGTGGCCTCCAGCTGCGAGAAAAAGGTCAAGGCGACCTTGGAGCAGCGTGCCGTCACCCTGGGGGTGAGCAATCGGATTCTGGAAATTGAGATTCCCCAGACACCTGCCGTCAAGTTGAAGAAGGACGGCACCCGTCAGTCCACTGAGGAAAAGGTCTTCCCCGGCTATGTGCTCGTCCGCATGGTGCTGGATGAGGACACGATGATGGCGGTGAGAAGCACCCCGAACGTGATCAATTTCGTGGGTGCTGAGGACCGCCGTGCCACTGGTAAGGCCCGTGGTCACATCAAGCCACGTCCCCTCAGTCGGTCTGAGGTTGATCGCATTTTCAAGCGGGCTGCCGAGAAGAAGACTGTCGTCAAGGTCGATCTGACCGAAGGCGATCAGATTCTTGTGACGGCGGGTCCGTTCAAGGATTTCCAGGGCGAGGTGATCGAGGTGTCCGGCGAGCGCAACAAGCTCAAGGCCCTGCTCTCCATCTTCGGTCGCGAGACCCCGGTGGAACTGGAGTTTTCTCAGATCAGCAAACAGAACTGATCCATGCGGCGGCCGTCTCCCTGCGGAGGGCGGCCTCAGGAGTGGGCAACCATTCCGCCGCACCAGACCCGAGGGTCTGGTGATCCGCAGCTGTCCAAACCACCCAGCCGATGGCCAAGAAAGTCGTAGCTGTGATCAAGCTGGCCCTAGATGCCGGCAAAGCAAACCCCGCGCCGCCGGTGGGCCCTGCCCTCGGTCAGCACGGTGTGAACATCATGATGTTCTGCAAGGAGTACAACGCTCGGACGCAGGACAAGGCCGGTTATGTGATTCCGGTGGAGATCTCGGTCTTTGAAGACCGCAGCTTCACCTTCATCACCAAGACGCCTCCGGCGTCGGTGTTGATCACCAAGGCCGCGAAGATCCAAAAGGGATCCGGTGAGTCTGCCAAGGGCAGTGTTGGATCGATCAGTCGGGCTCAGCTCGAGGAAATCGCGAAGACCAAGCTCCCTGACCTCAATTGCACCAGCATTGAGTCCGCCATGCGGATTATCGAAGGCACCGCCCGCAACATGGGCGTTTCCATCAGCGACTGACGTCGCTGCATCTCTTCTCCAACCCATTCGGGGGAGACATCGCTGATGTCGCCTGAACCCCACCTCTGAACATGCCCAAAATCTCTAAGCGCCTGGCCAGCTTGGCCGGCAAGATCGAGGACCGTACCTACGCCCCCCTCGAGGCGATTGCCCTGGTGAAGGACAACGCCAACGCGAAATTCGACGAAACGATGGAGGCCCATGTGCGCCTCGGCATCGATCCCAAGTACACGGACCAGCAGCTGCGCACCACCGTGGCCCTGCCCAATGGCACCGGCCAGAGCGTGCGCATCGCTGTGGTGACCCGTGGTGAGAAGGTGGCTGAAGCCAAGGCTGCGGGTGCTGAACTCGCTGGTGAAGAAGAACTGGTGGAAACCATCAGCAAGGGCGACATGGATTTCGACCTGCTGATCGCCACCCCAGACATGATGCCCAAGGTGGCCAAGTTGGGCCGGGTCCTCGGCCCCCGCGGCTTGATGCCTAACCCCAAGGCGGGCACGGTCACCACGGATCTTGCGGCTGCGATTAAGGAATTCAAGGCCGGCAAACTGGAATTCCGTGCCGACCGCACCGGCATCGTCCACGTTCGTTTCGGTAAGGCCAGTTTCAGTGCTGAGGCCCTGCTTGAGAACCTCAAGACGTTGCAAGAGACCATTGACCGCAACAAGCCCAGTGGTGCCAAAGGCCGTTACTGGAAGTCCCTCTATGTGACCTCCACCATGGGCCCCTCCGTTGAGGTCGATTTCTCTGCCCTGCAGGACATTGAACAGGGGAGCTGATCAGGCTCTCCTCTACACTCAACCTTTGGCGAAAGCCAAATCGGGCACGCGCCCGGCCAGAGACAGCAGGATGTCCCTGGGCATGACGTCAGTCATTCCCATTGATGTAATCCCTGCCGAGGCAGACGCGACACGGTTTTGTCCCATTCGGGGTTGGATCGGCACGCGGCCTCGTCTTCGTTCAGAAGACTCGATCGGCCGTGTGCCCAGCTTGTTCCTTTGATCCGATCCAATCCCTATGGGCCGCACGCTGGAGAACAAGCAGCAGATCGTCGGAGAGCTCAAGGAGCTCCTCGCCGACGCCGAACTGGCACTTGTCCTTGATTTCAAGGGCCTGTCCATCAAGGAGATGTCTGACCTGCGGGATCGTCTGCGGGCCAGCGACAGCGTTTGCAAGGTGACCAAAAACACCTTGATGCGCCGTGCCATTGATGGCGACAGCAACTGGGCCAGCCTCGACTCCCTGCTGACTGGTACCAACGCCTTCGTCCTGGTGAAGGGCGATGTTGGTGCTGGTGTGAAGGCCGTTCAGACCTTCCAGAAGGAACTCAAAAAGTCCGAGACCAAGGGCGGCCTTTTCGAAGGCAAGCTTCTGTCGCAGGACGAGATCAAAGCCATTGCCGATCTCCCCTCCAAGGAGCAGCTCATGGCTCAGATCGCCGGTGCCATCAACGCCGTGGCCACGAAGGTCGCTGTGGGCATCAACGAGGTTCCCTCTGGTATGGCCAGGGCGCTCAAGCAGCACGCCGAAGGCGGCGAAGGCTGATTCGGCTCTGCCGAGACCACTGTTCATTGATCTGTTGCTTCCCCTTTCAAAACCATGTCTGCAAAAACCGACGAAATTCTCGAATCGCTGAAATCCCTCTCCCTGCTTGAAGCTTCCGAGCTCGTCAAGCAGATCGAAGAGGCCTTCGGTGTGTCTGCCGCAGCATCTGCTGGTGTTGTGATGGCTGCCCCCGGCGCTGCTGGTGGTGGCGGTGGCGAAGCCGCTGAGGAGAAGTCTGAATTCGACGTCATCCTCGAAAGCTTCGACGCTGCAGCCAAGATCAAGGTCCTCAAGGCCGTCCGCAACGCCACCGGCCTCGGCCTCGGCGATGCCAAGGCTCTTGTTGAAGCTGCCCCCAAGCCCGTCAAGGAAGGCATCTCCAAGGCCGACGCCGAAGCTCTCAAGAAAGAGATCGAAGAAGCAGGCGGCAAGGTCACCCTCAAGTGATCCCCTTGGGAGAGGGGATGCCCCTCTCCCCTGCTTGTTGTCGTTCAGTTGCCGGCCCAGCTTGGGCCGGTTTTTTTTATGTTTTTCTCTTGCCAACAAAAAAGCCCCGCCAAAGGCGGAGCTTTTGTCGAGAGGAACACATTCAGGAGTCTGTCCTTGTTTCGACCCTGAAGAGGTGTTCGGCACTCCTCACACAAATGCAAACTAAGAGCGAGGATTTCATTGTCAGCCCCCTTCTGGTCGCTCTCTCGACTGGCACTGTGACGGTTGGCCGTCAACGGCCGTAGGGAATCACCTGCAATCGAATCGGGCCACGGCTAGCGATGCGGCTGGCTGTTGACCGACTTGCTCTTCTGCGCGTTGGTCGTGCGGTGGGGAGGGGAGGTGGTGCTACCGGTGGCATCGGCGTTCCCAATCGCCTGAATTCGGAACGTTGGCCATGGCTGCTGGCCCGCGCGAGCAGCAGGTTCACCGGTGCCTTGTGGGCAAAGTACAGATGGTTCAGCTTGCGCCCTTGGTAAACGCGCCGTTCCAGTGCCCAGCCAGGTTCCAGTTGCAGGGGGACGAATCCGTTGGGATCACGACGGTGGACAGGGGCCTGCCCGATCAGGAGTGGTGCCCGTTGCTGGGGGTCGAGGGCCTCGAGTTTCAGGGATGCGCCGGATTGTTTGAGACGGAAGCGGAAGCGGATTCCGAGATCCTTGTCACCACTGCGTAGCGAGTAGCCATTGCTGTCCAGGTAGCGCTTGCAGATTCTGGTGAAGTCGAAGCGATTCAGGCTGGGCTCCACCAGTCCGTCTTGGCGTGGCGTCCAGCAGCGTGGTTGGGGCTTCATTTGTTCCAGAACCAGCAATTTCCACTGGGTTGTTCCGACGGGTTGTGCGAGTACAGCGAAGCGCTCCTGTGGAACTGCTGTGCTCTCAAATAGGGGCCGCGCCGCGCCCTCCTGCGGTAGGCCAGCGCTCATCAGCCCTACGGCAGTCAGGCCGGCAGCCCGCAGGTAGGTTCGGCTCATGCACGGTGACGCCAGAAACCGTGTTGTACCGAACAGTGTTGGGACAGATCAATGGCCGAAGGACGGGGACGTGTCGTGGCTGCAGCGACGGACGGCGCCTGCAGCGGCAACCCAGGTCCTGGAGGTTGGGGCGCGTTGTTGCGTTTCGAAGACGGCAGTGTTGAGGAATTCGGAGGCCATGCGCCCGACACCACCAACAACCGCATGGAATTGCAGGCGGCTTTGGAGGTGTTGCAACGTCTTGAGCAGCTGCCCCGTCATCCGGACCTCACCCTGCGCACCGACAGCAAATACCTGATTGATGGGCTGGGCTCCTGGATCAAAGGCTGGAAGCGCAAAGGCTGGAAGACGGCTGCCGGCAAGCCAGTGCTCAATCAGGATCTCTGGAAGGCCCTGGATGCCGCTCGCTTGGATGACGTCCCGCTGCGGTACGTCAAAGGACATAGCGGCGATCCAGACAATGAACGGGTGGATCGCATCGCTGTGGCGTTCTCCCATGCCGTCCAGCCGGATTTAGCCCTGCAGCAGGGATCATCCGAGCCGCCGTCTGCGGAGGCTGCTCTAGAGGCTGCCCCAGAGGCCGCTTCCAAGCCTCTGCTGCAGTTGTTGTCACGATTGGAGTTGGCGGATCGCTTGGCGCAGGGCGGATACAGCCTGTCGTTGCTGGAGCTGGCGCAGCTGGTGGAACAGCCGTTCAAACAGCTGGAAACCAAGCGGGAGAGCTGGATCTGGAGGGACTGGACTGTGCATCCCCAGGAGGATGGCCGCTGGACCCTGCAACGCCGCGAGGCAGGATCAGGACAGTCCTGAGGCAGAGCATGTCGCCGTCCTCTTCGGCCGGACCGCTCAGCAGCGGTGCCTTCTATCAACGTTGGCTTGGCCCGGTCTTGGCGCGAGACGATGGTCTGGATGCTGAACAGCTATCGCGTACAGCGCTCACGGCGCTGGCTCAGGCCAGCCTGCGGCGTCGTTGGCCAGGGGTGTCCACGGTGCTCGATGGCGTGGCGGCTGATCTGCAACGGCGTGATCTGCGTTTGGAGCAGATGTTGTTTGGCTGCCGTTTCCCCAACCCGGTGGGATTGGCAGCGGGATTCGACAAAAACGGTGTAGCGGCTGGCATCTGGGATCGCTTCGGCTTTGGTTGCGCCGAAGTGGGCACGGTGACCTGGCATGGCCAGCCGGGCAACCCCAAACCACGCCTGTTTCGTTTGGCGGAAGAACAGGCAGCGTTGAACCGGATGGGATTCAACAACGATGGTGCCAAGGCGCTGTTGAAAACCCTGGAGCGACAACGGTTGGACCCGCCGGGTCGTCGTCCATCTGTTCTGGGGATCAATGTCGGCAAATCCAAGATCACCGACCTGGAGCAGGCTCCGGATGACTACGCGGCCTCCCTGGAGTTGTTGTCTCCTTTGGCGGACTACGCAGTGATCAACGTCAGCTCTCCAAACACCCCCGGGCTACGGGATCTGCAAGACACCACCCAGCTGCGACGGCTTGTGGAGCGGCTGCGACGCCTGGCGGCCTGCCCTCCGCTGCTGGTGAAAATCGCGCCGGATTTGGACGATGAGTCGATTGATGCCATTGCTCGCCTGGCCTTTGAGGAAGGCCTGGCTGGTGTGATCGCTGTCAACACCAGTCTCAATCGGCTTGGCCTGGAGCAACGGCGTCTGCCTCAGACGGGACGCACCCTGGCGGAGGAGGCCGGTGGCCTCAGCGGTGCCCCCCTGCGTCACCGGGCTCAGGAGGTGGTTCGCCGGTTACGGGCCAGTGCCGGCCCTGCGTTGCCGTTGATCGGCGTGGGTGGGATTGACTCCGCGCAAGCCGCCTGGGAGCGCATCACCGCAGGTGCCTCCCTGGTGCAGCTCTACACCGGTTGGATCTTTCAGGGGCCGGATCTGGTGCCGCGGATTCTGGAGGGTCTGCTGTTGCAGTTGGATCGTCATGGCCTCCGCAACATTGCGGAGGCATCCGGCAGCGGTTTGCCCTGGCAGGACTGAATTTGATGTATCTAAGTCACCTCACCTGCTTGATGTTGCGCCTTGGAATGTCTCTTTGGGAGAGTGATTCAAGCGGTTGATCGTCGATAGCATGTAGACAGTGGAAAGAGTTGTGTGCCACTGCCTGCTCTCGCTGAGCTGCCTCAACTCACAGCATTGAGCTTGGCTTGGCGGCGGCTTGTCGAGATCAAGCCGGTGTTGATCACGGTGAACAACACGCGCTTGGTGTGTTGTTGGGACAAAGGGGGGCGTTGGTGGCAACGCGTTGTCGACTGGCCCGATGGTGTTTGTCGTGATGGTGTGCCGCTGCAACGGGAAGCAGTTGGTGAGTTCATCGCTGATTTGATCTTTGACTGCGATCTTCCCGGGGCAGAACTTGTTCTTTGTCTCCCCCTGCGCGCTGCTGCCTGGTGCGTGGTCGACGGCTACGGATTGGATGGGGCGCCTGGCGTGTTGCTCTCGTCCTTGCAGTCTGTCGACCTGCCGTTTGATCTTGCTGAGAGTTACGTCACGTCCTCGCCGATGCAGGACGCTTTGGCAGTGGTGGGTGTGCCCCGTTCGTTGATTCAAGGCTGGAGTGAGGTTGCTGAACTCGCTGATTTGCCCCTGCGCCGCGTTGATTGGTCACTGACGACAGCCCAGCGGTCCTTACAGCAACTCACGCAGTCGTGGCAGGGCGATCTGGCTTGGCTCGTGGTGGAGGAGCAGAGCATTCGTTTGGTGTTGCTCCGCCAGAGGGTTCCTGAGGTTGACCATCTCCTTGAAGCGGATGAGCCTGTTGCCTGTCAACGCGAGATTCGGGCCTGTGTTGCTGCTTGGCAGGCCCATGTGGGCACGCCACCACCACTTGGATGGTGGTTTTCGGTGAAGCCGGAACAGGTCGATGAATGGTTGCCTCTGGTTGACGGTGCGGAAGGAGAGTGCTGCTTGAACCAGCCCTTGCCCGCTTTGGCCGAATCGTGGGATGAAGCCGATGCTGTTGATGCGCTTTCACCCTTTCAGCATTTGGCGCTGTTGGCTCTGCAAGAGGAGGAGCGATGACGGCGCGTCGGGATTGGCCCAAGCCGGATTTATTGCAGCAACGCCGGGTTGAGCTTGGCTTTCCGCCAGAGCCCGTTTCTCACGAAGCTTTACCCCAACTACTGCTTAAAGGCGCAGTTTTGGGAGTTGTTTTGCTCTTTACTCCCTTTGCTTTGTTGCTCTTCTCAGAGAATCAGAAGGGTCGCCTTGAGGCTGAGATCCTCAAGCTTTCTCCAGTGGAGAAGCGGGTGGGGGATGCTCAGGCCAGGCTGAAGACAATGGCGACGGAGCGTGCTGCTCTGAATCAACAAACCAATCGGATCGCTGCTCAACTGGTGGCCTTGCGCTCCGGATCAGCGTTGTTGGAACAGATGCGACGAGTCACACCGCAGGGAGTTCGCTTGCTCTCGGTTGCAGCGCTTCCGTCAAAGCTGGTGATCAAGGGAGAAGCAGAAGGTTCGGATGCCTTCGAGCGCATCAATGCCTTGGCTCTCAATCTCGAGTCGCAGGAGGAGCAGCTCGTGGATGGAACATCGATTTTGAAAGCAACGGCGAACAACAACGGCCTGATTGATTTCAGCTTGGAAGCAGTGATTGACTCTTCAGTCCGCGCTACGCCTAAACGCCTTCGGGAACTGGGTTCTGAAGGTTTGGCTCGTCGTTATGAGTTGTTGCGAGCCCAGGGGATTTCGCCGTGACCAATCTCATCCCCTCCAAGCGTCGCCCATGGATCACCCGTGGTCGGGTGTTGGTGGGTCTGCCCATTGCCTTTGCTCTCCTGCTGAGCATGCCCTTGCTTCTTGTATTCCTGCCTTCTGCCTGGCAGGACACGCAGGAGCTGGAGCGACGCCGCGATTCCTTGCTGCTGTCGCAGCGCAACCTCCCAGCTTTGGTGAAGAATCTTGAGAAGGCGAGCGTTGCCCTCGAAGAGGCTGAACAGCAGCAGGCGTTATTGATCGACCTGCTCGCCGGAAGAGACAAGGTGCAGACCTTTCTGGCACTTCTGAATCAACAAGCTCTCCTCTCTGGCGTGGAGATACAGCGCTACGAGCCGATCAAGGCGTCGACGTCATTATCGGAATCCCAACCATCAAGGTCGGAGTCGAGGACGGGGGATGATCCGGTCGACTCAGGGGATCCCTTGTTGTCATTGGGCTACCAGAAGTCCTCGGTTGCTTTGGCGGTTCGTGGTCCCTATTCCGGTTTGCAGGCGTTCCTCCAACAAATGGAGTCGCTTGAACTGTTGGTGGAAAGCAGTGACCTTGAGATCAAGGCAGCAGCGATGAGCAACGACGATCAGGGGGCAACAGCTCCCGTTGAGTCACGAACTGAGTTGACCATCCAACTGAGCTTTTATGACCCACGGCAGGAGATCGATCTCGATTCAGGAAACTCCCAGGAAATGCCGCCCAGTTAAGTCTGGTGATCGCGGGTTCTGATCGATACGATCGGCCTGACGTCTTCTGAGAGCGACAACGGAAGTGGGGAGCTCATTGTTTCGACGTTCGCTTCCCCTCGCCATTCTGATTGGTTTCAGTGGTTCGATTGCAGAGATGGCCGCTGTGTTGGCTCCTGCACCCGCCGTGGCTCAAACGATGGTCGCCATGAAGTTGCGTCGTTTCGGGGATCGCGTCGATCTTGTCGTTTCGGGTCTTGGTAGTAATCCACGCTTGATCAACCAGCGCAGTTCGTCATCGCGCTGGTTTGGCCGTTTGCGCGGCAGCTCGTCCTCTGAATTAGCCGCTCCTCAGGACGTTGAGATGCCATCCGTTGGCTTGGCAACTATCGGACTCAAAGCTGGAGCGGATGCGGACTTCGAATTGTCGGTCAGAGCCATGGAAGGAATGGCTTTGCCTGAACCCTTGATCCGTGTGGATGGTTCCAGCTTGATCGTGTCGTTTCGTCAGTTGCCGATTTCATCGACAGCGCTGCAAAGCGGGCGACTGGATCTGAGCCGGCCTGGACGGGTTCAGCAGCCTGTGGTGGTTCCGCCGATGCGAGCCCGTGCCTCGGCACCTCCTCTGGGAGACATCGCCGTCGGCTCCATGCTGCTCAATAACCGCAGCTACGTGCAGGCACCGGGCCCTTCTGTCTCCCTGACCTTGAACAATGCGCCAGCAAAGGATGCCTTGATGTCGTTAGCCCGTTTGGGTGGGTATGGCTTCGTTTATGTAGGCGAGTCTGACCCAGATCCCGACAAGGCGAAGCCTGTTGGCGTGACGATGGCATTCCGGGAAGAGCGATTTGACCGGGCCTTGAACAGTGTGCTGTTGGCTTCTGGTCTCCAGGCCAAGTTGGACGGTCGAACCTTGATGGTTGGCACCTCCGTTTCATCAAAGACATTTGGCCCACAGATGTCGAAAGTTTTTCGACTCAATCAGGTCAAGGTTGATAAGGCTGCAGATTATTTGGCCAGCCTTGGGGCATCAATGAATGTTATTAATACGATCACCACGACAACCGGTGAACCCTCATCTGCCGGAACCAGTCAGCTGAGCAATCAGGCCAGTCGCATCAATCAGACAACGACCAAAGTTGAAACCTATGGCGCTTCTGTTGGACCATTGCTTGGTTTGACGGGGACAACAGATACACGACTTGGTACGGTCACGCTGGTTGGTGACCCTCAATTAATTACTTCTGCTGAGAATTATCTTAAGCAGCTTGATTTGCGCCGTCGCCAAGTGGCAGTGAAGGTACAGATTTTGAACGTGAACCTCAATAATGATGAGCTTCTTGATTCCAGTTTCTCTGCCCGTATGGGGGACACTTTTATTGTCAGCGACAGCGGCACGGGACATCTCAACTTTGGCCAGGCCAAGCCGGGTGGTACCGCTGGCTCAGGAACTTATGGCGAGGGCGTTTCTGGCGTTCCTGGTACGTATGAAAATAATGGGCAGGTTCCTCGGCAGAGTGTTGTGAATCCGGTTGTGGAGCAACAGCTGGTTGCTCCATATGGTGGTGTGTCGGGAGAGGACGTTTATGTTCCGGTTACTGATGCGGAAGGTGAACCGATTGAAGCTTTTGATTCAGACGGCAGGCCTCGTTATGCTCCTGATACGAACCCCACATCTCCACAGGTTTTGAAGCCTGTTTATGATAAAAAGGGACGCAGGATATACGTGCCCGATTCGAATCAGTATCGGCAGCCAGATAATTCTTTCTATGCCTACCTGGAAGCCCAGATTTTAGCGCGAAATACAAAAATACTCGCTCAGCCGACATTGTTGGTCCAGGAAGGGCAGAAGGCGACTGTGGAAACAGGTCAAGATTACGTTGTGAATGTCGATCGGGATGAAAATGGTGACACGGGTACAACTTCATACACCTATGAAAAGGAAAATGCTGGGCTCACGTTTGAGGTGAATGTTGACAAGATTGATGACAATGGATTTATCACCATGAACTTGAATCCCTCGATTTCTATTCCTATTCCTGCAGTTCAATCTTCTTTATCAGATACGGGTGGTGTGCAGATCTACAATTTTAATAGACGTGAATTGGAGTCTGGATCCATTCGTCTGAGGGATGGCCAGACATTAATTCTCACCGGTGTGGTGTCTGAATCACAGCTCGAGGTAGTTCGCAAGTGGCCTTTTTTGGGTGATCTCCCTTTGCTTGGCAGCTTGTTCCGCAAGAGGCAGTCAACACGATTTAAGGACGAACTCGTGATTCTGGTGACCCCACGTGTTCTCGATGATGACCAGGGGGGTGTTTTCGGTTACGGCTACCGACCGGCCACTCAACAAGCCACTGAGTTAATGCAGAACGCTTTTTAAGTCAGGGCAGCATTGGGGACAAAGCCCGGAGGACGATGGGTGCCAAGGCCTGAGCGGTGGAGAGTGCTCCACCAAGTAGCTGCGAGCCAATGCCATTGCCCCGTTTCGACGACGGGTCGGCCATGGCTGCTGTGGCTTTTTGGCTGGCTTCCAGTAGTTGTTGGGCTTTCTTTTGGTCGCCTTGTTCGCCGAACAGTTCACCGGCATAGGCCAGATCTCTGGAGGCGCCCTTGGTGTTCCCCAGTTCGCCGCGGGATAACCCCCGCGCTACCCAGCTCAGTGGCTCTTCAGGTTCAACCGTGATTGCGGCGCTGAACAAGGTTTCGGCCCGTTTCCATTGGCCGTTCTCTGCAGCCGTTACTCCAGCGTTGTGAAGTGCGGCATGGCTTCGCACGCCAGCGCTAATGCCCTGGGCCCCTTGCCAGTAAGCCTGTTCGAGTGCCCCCTGATCGAGCTGGGCTCCACTGAGGTCGGCTTGGCGTAGATCCGTGCCGTAGAGCGTGCTGCCGCGCAGATCTGCTCCCCGCAGGGACGCCCCCCGCAGGTTGGTGAACTGCAGGTTGCTCTGCCGTAGATCTGCCCCATCGAGGAGTGCCTGTCCGAGGTTTGCGCGTTGCAGTTGTGCTCCCTGAAGATCTGCATCCCGCAGGTCGGCATGCACCAGATCCACATCTGCCAGGCGACAGTCCGGGCAATTCCGTTGCTGCAGCAACACGATCAGATCGTCCGCTCGTGCCACCAGTGGCGCGGCGAACAGCAGTGTGAACAGCAGCACTCGTGCTGGCATCGGCAGTGGGCCACTCTGGTGATGTCTCTGCGTTTTATCGGGAGTCGGGATGGGCGTCGACCTGCGCCATGGCGGCAACCGCGAAGCAGCCGCCTCAAGATTGAACTGCAGGCCATCGCAGTTGCTGGATGCCAGTGCTTCCCTGGTGCCATGGACTCCTCGGTGGCAGCGTCTGGGCCGAAGTGTTTGTCGCGATTACCCCGACCGGAGTCAGGCGTTGCTTCGCCAGCACCTGGCCGCTCTTCATGGCGTTGAATCTTCCTTTGTACTGCCAGGGAATGGAGCTGCCGAGCTGTTCACCTGGGCGGCGCGCGATGCCTCGGGCCCGGGTGAAAGTGTGCTGCTCGCACCCGGTTTTGCTGATTACGGGCGTGCCCTCCGCTGTTGGTCAGCCTGCTCCCGTCAGCAGCGGCTGCCTTGCGTTTGGGGTGAGCCGTTCCCGCAACCGTTCCCCGAGCCGGGCCCTGGGGCTGTGTTGTGGATTTGCAATCCCCACAACCCCACCGGTCAGCTCTGGAGCCTTGCCTCGTTGCAGCCGCTGTTGGAGCGGTATGCACTGGTGATCTGCGATGAAGCCTTCCTGCCCTTGGTGCCTAATGGCGAACAGCAGTCATTGATTCCGTTGGTGGCAGAGCATTCCAACCTGGTGGTGATCCGCAGCCTCACCAAGCTGTACGGAATCGCTGGGCTTCGCTTGGGATACGCCATTTCGCAGCCGAAGCGGCTGCATCGCTGGGCGGAGTGGCGTGATCCCTGGCCTGTGAATGGCATCGCTTTGGCTGTTGGCGAACGGCTGTTGGCATCGCCTCGGCGTTACCGCCGCTGGTGTGAGCGCGTTCAGCGTTGGGTGGCCATAGAAGGCGCCTGGATGCAGCAGCAGCTTGCTGCTTTGCCGGGGATTACCCCCATGCCGTCGGCGGTGAATTACCTGCTGATTCGGGCGAATAGCTCCCTGGTGCCATTGCGGGAAGCGATGGAGCAGCGGCATCGCATCCTTCTGCGCGATTGTCGCTCCTTCGAGGGCTTGGGAGAAACCTGGCTACGGATCGGGTTGCAATCTCGCCGCAACAACCGCCGCATCGTGTGGGCGTTGCGTGAGGAGTTGAAGCGCACCCCTCTGTCTTGACTCAGTCCACCAGCGTCTGAAGCAAGGCAGCCAGTTGCCGCTCGGCATCTCGTTCCGCCAAGGCCTGCATGCCTTCACGCATATGTGCGAGGGGATCGGGTGCGGCCGTGGGCTGCCCCAGCCGTGCTGCCAGGAGGCGTTGAACAGTGTTCAGCAACACCGGCTGATCGGGCTCTTGTTGATGCACGATCACGGCAGCACCCAGAGATGCGGCGCAGGCGGCATTGGCCTCCTGATGCTGGTCTGCCGCCTGCGGGAACGGCACCAGCACGCTGGGAGTCCCGCAGACCGCTAGTTCACTCAGGCTGCCGGCCCCTGCGCGGCTGATGGCCAGGTCGGCGTGTTGCAGCAGCCCTGGAATCTCATCGCTGAAGCGGCGTTCCATCAGCTGTGGGTGTCGTAGCTGCTCGATGTCGGGATCGTTGTCGCCTGTCAGGTGCACCACGCGGCAGCCCTGCTCCAATAGGGCTGGCACCGCAGCACGCACCATGCGGTTCAGCCCTACCGCGCCTTGACTCCCGCCCATCACCACCAACAGCGGGCCCTCGCCGGAGGGGACCCATGCCGGTAGGGGTTGTGGGGCCAGAAAGCTGGAACGCACTGGCGTGCCGGTCAGCACTGGCTTGCAGCCGGGGATGCGCTTGGCGGCAGCGGGGAGGCCAATGGCCACGGCGTTGCAGAAGCTTCCCAGTAAGCGGGTGACGCGCCCCGGGATGGCATTGGATTCATGCAGCACCACGGGAATGCCGCACCAGCGCGCCGCGAGGATTGCCGGGGCGGCGATGTAGCCGCCGGTGGTGAACACCACATCGATCGCGTTCTGGCGGAGCACCCGCCTCACGCTGACGCTGGCCAGCAATAGACGCAGTAGCTGCAGCAACTTGGTCAGCCCACGCCCCTGCAGGCCGCCGGCGTTCACGCACACCAAGCGAAAGCGTTCGGGCACAAGACGCGTTTCGAGTCGGTCGGGTACCCCCAGCCAGCGCACGGGCCACTGCTCCTCAACGGCTTCTGCAACAGCCAGAGCTGGGAAGAGATGGCCGCCGGTGCCGCTGGCAGCGATCAGAAGCCGGGTCATCGCGTCGGCCGTCTCCGCTCACCATGCCTAACTTAATTGGGTTGTTGCGTTCCGGCCCGTGCGTCGTTTCCTGGGAGCCACGCTGGTGTCGGCCATAGCGCTGGTGTTATCTCCGGTCCATGCCCTCGAGCAGCCCGGTCGTGAGGCCAGTGCGGTGGAGAGCTTCAGTTCCCGCCTGCAAACGGTGTTGAACAGCGGTGGTTCTTCGAGTGGCGGAGCTACGGCGTTCGACACGGTGGCCAGCGTTGAGCTGCAGCCAGTGTTGGCACAGCGCTATCAGCGATTCCGTCAGGATTTCCCTGAGGTCACCTGGCAGGTGGAGCCCGCAGCGCCCACACCGGATGGCCGTCAGACCCTCAGCCTGCGGGTGCGTGGTGCCGCCGAATCCGAGGGGCTGAACTACGCCTTGGAAGCCTCGGAACAGATCGCGATTCGGCTTGAAGACGGCCAGCTTGTGGAGCAGGAACTGTTGGCCCAGCAGTCGTTGCTGCGCAGCGGTGAACGCCCCTTGGCGGTCAACGTTGCTATCCCCGATGTGGTGCTCACCGGCAGTCGTTACGACATCGATTTAATTGTTGAAGAGCCTCTGGGCCAAGCACTGGTGGCTGGAGGTTTGATCGACCTCACCGATGAGCAGCTGTCGGCTCAGATGCGCCCCAACCTGCCGCTGGCACCCCAGGGTGGTGGTGGATTGTTCAAGAGCGTCCAGGCACCCCAACAACCCGGTTCGCAGACCTGGGCTGTGATGCTGGTGCATCCCGATGGCGTGGTGACGGCCACCAAGCGGGTGCGGGTGGTCAGCAGCAATTAGCTCTCTCCCATCGCAGGGTTCCAGCGATGAAGGGCTGACACGTCTTCATCGCCATGGCCGCCGTTGATCAGATCGAGTTCCAGCTGTTCCACCAGCGTCGTCACGGGTAGATCCAGTTCGACTGCTCTGGCTGTGTCGAGGGCAATACCGAGATCCTTGCGATGCAGGCTGAGCCGGAAGCCGAGGGGATACCTGCCTTCAAGCATGGCGGTGCTGCGATGCTCCAGAGCCCAGGACCCGGCTGCTCCGTTTTTGAGGGCGTTGATCACCATTGGCATGGGTAGATCCAGGTGCTGGCCCAGAGCCACTGCCTCCGCCACGGCGGCATAGCTGCCGGCCACCAGCACCTGGTTCACCGCCTTCACCTGCTGCCCTCGCCCCACGCCGCCGAAGTGGTGGATGGAGGAGCCGATCACCTCGAGAATTGGTCGAACGCGCTCGAGCGGTTCGGTGGCTCCTCCAACCAACACGGTGAGGCTGCTGCGTTTGGCGCCCTCCGTGCCGCCGGTGACCGGGGCATCCAGGTAATGGACGTTCTGGCGTGCCAGGCGCTCGGCACAACGTTGGGCTGTGGCGGGAGCAATGGTGGAGCAATCCAGCACCACGCTGCCGGAGCTCAGTTGTGATGCGGCGCCGTGGCCTCCGAACAGAACCTCTTCAACGGCTGCATCGTCGCTGACGCACAGCAGCAGAACGTCAACGCCGGCGCTGGCCTCGGCTGGGCTGGAACATCGAGTTGCACCCTCGAGCTCCGGCCTGCTTTCGGCCCTGCGGCTACGGGTGTGCACCTGCAGCCGCAAGCCGGCGCGGTGCAGGTTGATCGCCATCGGCAAGCCGAGAGCTCCTAGCCCCACGAAGCCCAGGCTTAAGTCACATCTGGTCATGACTCATGGCGGGCCATTTAGTGCCCGATTGACGTGTGTCACCAGAATGGATGCATTGCGACGGCTTCATCCATGCGCATCTCCACCGCCTCCCTGGCTCTGGCTGCACTGATGGCAGCACCGGTAATCACGCTGGTCCCAGCGGCAGTGGCTGGGCGTGACCAGTCACCCGAGCAGAACAAGGTTCTGTTCCAGGCCCGTAAGACTTGGTTCAAAGACAACTACCAGCGTCGACTGGATTTGCTGCAGAGCCACCAGCTCTGTATTGATGCGGCAGCATCCGCGGAAGAGCTGAAGACGTGTCGCCAGCAGAAGAAAAAAGCCCAGAAGTCCCTCAAGCAGGACTACCGGGCGTACGTGAACAAGGTTCGGAATCAGCTGGGGCTTCCGGCGCGCACCGGCAAGAAGCGCGATGCCAAAGGCCGGAAGCTCCAGGCCTGAACGTCCAATCAGGCGGCGTCGAGGGCAGCCACACCGGGCAGCACCTTGCCTTCCAGCAGTTCAAGGCTGGCGCCGCCACCGGTGGAGATGTGGGACATCTTCTCGGCCAGGCCAGCTTTCTCAACGGCTGCAACGGAATCACCGCCGCCGATGATCGTGCAGCAGCCTTTGCCGCTCAGGTCCGCCAGGGTGGTGGCGATCGCGTTGGTGCCGGCGGCGAACTTGTCGAACTCGAACACGCCCATGGGGCCGTTCCAGATCACGGTTTGACAGTCGGCCAGGGCGTCCTGGAACACCTTGATTGAGTCGGGGCCGATGTCGAGTCCCATCCAGCCATCAGGAATGGCGTTGATGTCAGAGATCTGACTGTTGGCGTCGGGGGCGAAGTTGTCGGCCAGCATCACATCGGTGGGGAGCAGCAGCTGCACGCCCTTCGCCTTGGCCTTGGCTTCCAGCTCTTTGGCCAGTTCCAGCTTGTCCTCTTCCACCAGGCTCTTGCCCACTGCGAGGCCGCGGGCCTTGTAGAAGGTGAAGATCATGCCGCCGCCGATCAGCACCTTGTCGCACTTGTCGATCAGGGCCTCGAGCACGCCAATCTTGGAGCTCACCTTGGAGCCACCGACGATGGCGGCCAGGGGGCGCTTCGGCTCGTCGACAGCACCCTGCAGGTACTGAAGCTCCTTCTCCATCAGGAAGCCGGCGACGGAGGGCTTGAGGAACTTGGTCACGCCTTCGGTGGAGGCATGGGCACGGTGGGCGGCACCGAAGGCGTCGTTCACATACACATCAGCCAGGCCAGCCAGTTTCTCGGCGAAGCCTGCTTCGTTCTTCTCTTCCTCAGCGAAGAAGCGAACGTTTTCCAGCAGCACCACATCACCGTTGGCCATGGCGCCCACCTTTGCTTCGGCATCAGGACCGATGCAGCTGTCGGTCTTGGTCACGGGCTTGCCCAGCAGTTCGCTCAGGCGAGCCGCCACGGGGGTCAGGCGCATGGCGTCGTTGACCTGGCCCTTGGGACGTCCGAAATGAGCAGAAAGGATCACCTTGGAGCCCTTGCTGATCAGGTCGTTGATCGTGGGCAGGGCGGCACGGATGCGGGTGTCGTCGGTGATCGCACCGGCATCGTTCAGGGGCACGTTGAAGTCAACCCGCACGAGAACGCGTTTGCCGCTCAGGTCGCCGGCTTGGAGGCTGGCCAGGGAACGCTTCGCCATAGGGTTGTCTCGTGCGGTAAGAAAACGGGGTGAGATTAACCCGTGTGAACGGCGATAGCGCCGGCGAGTTCAATGTGAATGTGTTTCAGCGGGCCACCTGTTCTGTGCGTTTGCGTTTGTGAGCACCCCAACGATTCAGTGGTATCCCGGCCACATCGCGAAGGCGGAGCAGCAGCTCAAACGCCATCTCGACAAGGTGGATCTGGTGATCGAGGTCCGAGATGCCCGCATTCCTCTCGCCACAGGTCACCCCCATCTCAATCGCTGGCTGAAGGGCAAGCAGCACCTCTTGGTGATCAATCGGCGTGACATGGTCACAGCGGCCGCCAAGGAGGCCTGGGAGGCCTGGTTTAAGTCCCAAGGTCAGCGCACCGTTTGGTGTGATGCCAAGGCCGGTACTGGGGTGAAGCAGGTTCAGCAGGCCGCGATCCGTGCCGGAGATCAGCTCAACGAACGCCGTCGCAACCGGGGCATGCGGCCCAGGCCGGTGCGGGCCCTCACGCTCGGATTTCCCAACGTGGGTAAGTCCGCCCTGATCAACCGCTTGGTGAGGCAGAAGGTGGTGGCCAGTGCTCGTCGGGCTGGGGTGACGCGAACCCTGCGTTGGGTGCGTCTGGGGCAAGACCTGGATCTCCTTGATGCACCAGGGGTCTTGCCCCCTCGCCTCGATGACCAGCAGGCGGCCCTGCGGCTCGCCCTATGTGACGACATCGGCCAGGCCGCCTACGACGGTGAACTGGTAGCTCAGGCCTTCCTGCAGCTGTTGATTGATGCCGAATCGCAGCACGCAGCCGGAGTGACGCTCCCGCTCCTGCAGGAGCGTTATGGCATTCCCCTGAGCGGTGAAACGGCTGACCCCGCCCTTTGGCTGGAGGCCGCAGCGTCCCGCCACACCTCTGGGGAAACAGCGCGCATGGCCCAGCGGCTGCTGGATGATTTCCGTAAGTCCGCCCTCGGCAGCATCTCCTTGGAGTTGCCGGCATGAGTCCGCAGTGGAAGCGTCCTCCGCTGCCGGAAGAGACCTTCACCGATCGCTTTGGGGAGGGTGAGGGAGAGCTGCTCACGTTGACGTATCCCAAACCGCTGCCGATGCGGCTGGACCGTTGGCTGGTCAGTCAGCGCACGGAGCAGAGCAGAGCCCGGATTCAGAAGTTCATCGACGCGGGCTATGTGCGTGTCAACGGCAAGACCGGCAAGGCCAAAACACCGTTGCGTCAGGGCGACGAAGTGCAGCTGTGGATGCCGCCCCCGGAACCGTTGCCCTACCTCAAGCCGGAGCCGATGGATCTGGATGTGCTGTTTGAAGACGACCATCTGATCGTGCTCAACAAGCCCGCAGGTCTGACGGTGCACCCGGCACCGGGCAACAAGGACGGCACCTTGGTCAACGGTCTGCTGCATCACTGCCCGGATCTGCCTGGGATCAGCGGCAAGCTGCGCCCGGGGATTGTCCACCGTCTCGACAAAGACACCACCGGCTGCATCGTGATCGCCAAGAGCCAGGAGGCCCTGGTGCGGCTGCAGGTTCAGATCCAGAAACGGATCGCTTCCCGTGAGTACTTTGCCGTTGTCCACGGTGTGCCCGACGGCGAGTCCGGCTCGATCGTCGGCGCCATCGGTCGTCATCCGGTGGATCGCAAGAAGTATGCGGTGGTGAGCACTGAAAACGGTCGTTACGCTTGCACCCACTGGACCCTGGTGGAGCGTCTCGGGGACTACTCCCTCCTGCGGTTCAAGCTCGACACCGGACGGACCCATCAGATTCGCGTCCACTGCGCCCACATCAATCACCCTGTGGTGGGGGATCCCACCTACAGCCGCTGCCGAAAGTTGCCGATCGAGCTGCCCGGCCAAGCCCTGCATGCCGTGCAGTTGGGGCTGGACCATCCAATCAATGGTGAACGGATGGTGTTTGAGGCACCCCTCCCGCCTGTGATGGAGAAGTTATTGGGGGTGTTGCGGCGGCGCGCCGCGTCGGCTTGATGGTGAGAGTTGCAGGTTCAGGGGCGCACTGGACAAGTGCTGAATCCGCTTTTTGATGGTGAATAATCCACAGGCCGATCGATGGTCATACGGGTTCGTTGCAACAGAACTTGGTTCTCGGCTTTGATCCGTTCCGTGCGCCGTGAGGTGCTTCCTGCTTCCTTGCGCCGGCACCTGATCGTGGTTGACCTTTCAAAGACTGCCTGAGTTCAGCGCGGCAGCCTTGGGCAAGCCTCAACGAGGGTCCGGCTGATCGGCGCCTGAGGTGCACTGAAGATCCGGTCCCCTGGGCCCTCCTCAATCACCTTCCCCTTGTCCAGCACCATCACCCGGTGACAGAAGCCACTGGCCACCGAGAGGTCGTGGGTGATGAACACGATCGCGAGGCCCAGCTCCTGCTGCAGCTCCCTCAGTAGGCCCAGAACATCCGCCTGCACTTCGGCATCAAGCATGCTGACGCTCTCGTCGCAGATCAGCACCTTGGGTTTCAGGGCCAGGGCTCGGGCGATCGCCACCCGCTGCTGCTGGCCGCCGGAGAGCTGCTTGGGCAGGCGCTCCTGAAACTGCTCTGCCGGGCTGAGTCCGACCCGTTCCAGCAGGCGTCGCGCTTCCTCCCGGGCTGCTGCTTTGGAGCAGATCCCATGGATCAGCAATGGATCGGCGATGGCATCAGCCACCTGCAGGGCGGGGTTCAGGCAGGCCAGAGGGTCCTGAAACACCATCTGAAGGGCCCGACGGGCTGTCCGCAGCGCTTCTCCGCGCAGGCTCAGCAGAGCCTGGCCGAGCAGGTCGACCCGTCCGCCGCGGATGGGATTGAGCCCCATCAATGCTCTGCAGAGGGTGCTTTTGCCACAGCCGGATGCTCCGACAACTCCCAGACTTTCCCCGGCCCTGAGCTCGAAACTCACCCCATCCACTGCCTTAAGCCAGACAGGAGACCAAGGCGTGCCACCCACGGCATGCCAGCAGCGCAGTTCCTCCACCTTCAGCACGTTGCTGTTGTCGGGACGGGCCGGCGACCTCCCACCTTCCCGGGCCTGTGCTGCGGCGACCAGGCGTTGCCCCACGGACGACTTCGGCCTGGTGAGCAGCTGATGGCTGGGGCCGTCCTCCACCTTGCGTCCGTTATCGAGCATCGCCATGCGGTCGCACCAGCGGGCGGCCATGGCCAGGTCATGGCTGATCAGCAGCAAGGCACTGCCCAGTTCTTTGCAGAGACCGCTGAGCTCGGCCATCACCTGCCCTGCTACAGCCACATCCAGGCTGGTGGTGGGTTCATCGGCGATCAGCAGCGGTGGTTCCAGGGCAATCGCCAGGGCAATGGCCAGGCGTTGTCGCATGCCACCGCTGAGCTCATGGGGGTAGGCGCGGAAGCGGTTGGCACCGATGCCCACCCGTTCCAGCAGCTCTCGGGCCCGTTCTTGGTGGGCCGTGTTGCTGGTGTCAGGGCGGTGGGCCTTGAGGGTGTCGATCAGATGTCCCCCCACGCTCATCAGCGGATTCATCCGCGTCATCGGGTCCTGGAACACCAGGCCCACGGCCTCACCGCGCAGCTGTCGCAACTGCGGTCGCCTCAGCTGGCGTGGATCTTGGCCGGTTAAGTCCAGCCGTCCTTCACAGGCTGTTCCCCGTGGCAGCAGCTGCATCACAGCGCGGGCCACGGTGCTTTTGCCGCATCCGGAAGATCCCACCAAGGCCAGGGTCTCCCCGGGCTCGAGGCTCAAATTCAGCCCATCCAGCGTCCAGCACTCACTGCTGGGGTAGCGCAGTCGCAGCTGTTCGAGTTCCAGGACAGGCCGGCCCATGAACAGTGCGGCAGGAAAGACGGGGGGGTCCTGCACTGAATACCATGGATTGATCCGCTGGGTCGGATGCTCAACGCCGCCTCAACACCCAACGAGCCCCGAACCAACACTGGTTCGGCTGCGGTGGCGTGTGTGTTGCCAGAAGTACGGCGCCATCCCATCCGCCATCCGGATGACTACGACGTCTCTCTGCCGGACTGGTTGAGGGAGTGCATCGCCAATGTGCCGCCCGGTATCGGCCAGAGCTGCCCTACGGATTCCGAGGCGCTGCTGGTGTCGGCCTTCGATTTCGGTTTTCAGCTCCACGAGGGACAGTTCCGGGCCAGTGGAGACCCCTACATCGTCCATCCGGTGGCGGTGGCGGATCTGTTGCGGGATATCGGCGCCAGTGCCCCCGTGATTGCTGCTGGGTTCCTCCATGACGTGGTCGAGGACACCGACGTCACCCCCGATCAGATCGAGCAGTACTTCGGTTCAGAGGTGCGTGAACTGGTGGAGGGTGTCACCAAGCTCGGCGGAATTCACTTCAACGACCGCACGGAAGCTCAGGCGGAGAACCTGCGGCGGATGTTCCTGGCGATGGCCAGCGACATCCGCGTGGTGTTGGTGAAGCTGGCGGACCGGTTGCACAACATGCGCACCCTTGGTGCTCTGAAGGAGGAGAAGCGCCAGCGGATCGCCCGCGAAACGCGCGAGATCTATGCACCCCTCGCCAACCGGCTCGGCATCGGCCGCTTCAAGTGGGAGCTGGAGGATCTGGCGTTCAAATTGTTGGAACCGGAGGCCTTCCGTGAGATTCAAGAGGAGGTGGCGACCAAGCGCAGCGAGCGGGAGGAACGGCTCGGTGTCACGGTGGGGCTGCTGAATGAGCGGCTGGAACGAGCTGGCTTAGAGCACTGCGAGGTGACGGGTCGTCCCAAGCATCTCTATGGCATTTGGAGCAAGATGCAGCGTCAGCAGAAGGAGTTCAACGAGATCTACGACGTGGCGGCGTTGCGGATTCTCACCACCAATGTCGAAAGCTGTTACCGCGCGCTGGCGGTGGTTCACGACACCTTTCGTCCGATTCCTGGTCGGTTTAAGGACTACATCGGGTTGCCGAAACCCAATGGGTATCAATCCCTCCATACGGCGGTAATCGGTCGGCATCGCCCGATCGAAGTGCAGATCCGCACCATTGAGATGCACCATGTGGCCGAATTCGGGATTGCGGCCCACTGGAAATACAAGGAAGGTGGCTCGCCGGCCAGCAGCAGCAGTGATGCGGAGCGGTTCAACTGGCTGCGTCAGCTGGTGGATTGGCAACAGGAAGGAGGAAATGACGATCACAACGACTACCTCTCGTCGATCAAGGAAGACCTGTTTGACGAAGAGGTGTTTGTGTTCACACCGAAGGGTGATCTGCTCGGTTTGCGCAAGGGGGCAACCGCTGTCGACTTCGCCTATCGCATCCACTCCGAGGTCGGCGACCACTGCCATGGCGTCCGCATCAATGATCGGCTCTGCCCCCTGGCCACACCGCTGCAAAACGGCGATTTCGTTCAGGTGCTCACCAGCAAGACGGCTCACCCCAGTCTGGATTGGTTGAACTTTGTGGCCACGCCGACGGCGCGTAACCGCATTCGCCAGTGGTACAAGCGCAGCCACCGCGATGAAACGATCGAACGGGGCAAGGATCTGCTGGAGCGGGAGCTTGGGCGTGATGGCTTCGATGCCCTGCTGAACAGTGAGGCGATGCAGCGGGTGGCGCAACGCTGCAATGTGCCCACCACCGAAGACCTGCTGGCGTCACTTGGCTTTGGTGATGTCACGCTGCAACAGGCGCTCAATCGTCTGCGGGAGGAGATGCGTCTGCTGGCGGAACAGCAGCAGGCCCCGCCCAGCAACGAAGAGGTGGCGATGGCTCTGGTGCCATCGCGGGATGTGGCGCCGGATCGTTCTGGAGGCGAAGGGGCGATCCTGGGGCTGGAGGGATTGGACTACCGCCTCGGTGGCTGCTGCAGCCCGCTGCCGGGCGAGTTGATTGTGGGCACTGTTGCCCTTGGCAATCACGGCATCACCATTCACCGGCAGGACTGCTCCAACGTGGAGACGATTCCGCGGGAACGGCGTCTGCCCGTGCGCTGGAACACCACCCATGCCGAACGGGAGAAGCAACGCTTCCCAGTGCAGTTGCGGATCGAAGTGATCGATCGCGTTGGCATCCTTAAGGACATCCTGCTGCGTCTCTCCGATGGCGCCATCAACGTCAGTGATGCCCGGGTGACCACCGCAGCGGGCCGGCCGGCCCGCATTGATCTGCGGGTTGAGTTGGATGGGGCGGATCAGCTCAGCCGCACCATGCACCAGATCCGCTCGATGGCGGATGTGATCGGGATTGCCCGGGTGGGAACGGGCTAGCGACTCCGGTTCACAACAGGATGGGTCCCTCGCAGCAGAAACAGGCGATAGGCCATCCAGCCGCTGGCGATGGCCAGCACCATCCCCACAACGGTGGAGCCCAGCAGGATGCGTTGGGTGAAGTCCCATCCCTGGGTCCAAAGGGTGCTGCGATTGAGCTCCGCCAGGTTGATCCCGCCTCGGCCGGGGCCCAGCAGCTGACAGCCCAACAGGTAGTTGAACCAGTAGAGGGGCAGATAGGTGAGGGGGTTGCTCACCAGGGTGCCGGCGGCGGCGAGCAGGTGGTTGCCACGCACCACGGTGGCGACGCCCACGCTGAGAAAGATCTGCAGCCCAAAGAAGGGGTAGCAGCCGCAGAACACGCCTGCGGCAAGGCCGCGGGCACGCTGCCCAGGTGTCCCTTCCTGTCTCCATAACCAGAGGGCCCCGCGGCGCATCCGGAGGCGACTGAGGCGCAGCAACCGGCGCATGAACCGTGCGGAAATCGGCAGGATCCTAGGTATGGATCACCAGCGGCGACTGCTGTGCCGAGCACCGACACGATTGCGGCGGTGGCCACTGCAGTGGCTCCAGGTCAGGGCGGGATCGCTGTGATTCGTCTTTCTGGGCCTGATGCGGAAGCGGCGGGGCGCACTGTTGTGTACTGCCCGGGCCGTCAGGAGTGGGGATCGCACCGGGTGGTGTATGGCCACGTGATCGATGGAGAGGGCCGGCGTCTCGATGAAGTGCTGCTGTTGCTGATGCGCGGGCCCCGCAGTTTCACCGGCGAAGACGTGGTGGAGATCCATTGCCACGGCGGGGTGATCGCTGTTCAGCGGGTGCTCGAACAGGTGCTGGGGCAGCCGGGAGTCCGTCGGGCCCTGCCTGGCGAGTTCAGCCAGCGGGCGGTGCTCAACGGTCGGCTCGACCTCACCCGTGCTGAGGCGGTGAGTGAACTGGTGGCGGCTCGCAGCCGCCGGGCGGCCGAGTTGGCGATGGCTGGCCTTGATGGCGGGATCCAGGCCCAGATCACAGATCTACGGGAACGGCTGTTGGACCAGCTCACCGAGCTAGAGGCTCGGGTGGATTTCGAGGAGGATCTACCACCATTGGATGGCGATGCATTGCTGCAGCAGCTGCAAGCTGTGCGCGTCGAGCTTGAGCAGCTGGTGCGGGATGGAGAGCGGGGAGATGCCCTGCGCCAGGGCCTCCGCGTGGCGCTGGTGGGTCGCCCCAATGTCGGCAAGAGTTCCCTCCTCAACCGTCTGAGCCGCCGCGAGCGGGCGATCGTGACCGATCTGCCGGGTACCACCAGGGATCTGCTGGAGAGTGAGATCGTTCTGGAGGGGGTGCCGATCACCCTGCTCGACACCGCCGGCATTCGCAGCACCGACGATGCGGTGGAGCAGCTTGGGATTGCCCGCAGCGAGGAAGCCCTCGCCACAGCTGATGTGGTGCTGTTGGTGCTCGACGGTCATGCGGGCTGGACTGCAGAAGACGCTGCCTTGCTGGCGCGCATCCCGGAGCAGATCCCCAGGATCCTTGTCGCCAACAAGGCGGATCTCCCTGCGGGGTCGTTCCCCCAGCCGGTGGATGTTCAGCTGTCTGCGTTGGAGGGCACGGGAGAAGCGGCCCTGGTGCAGGCCCTGTTGGAGCGTTGTGGTGCTGCAGGAACCGACGGCATGTTGGTGGCGCTGAACCAACGTCAGCGTGATCTCGCCGCCCAGGCGGCTGAGGCCCTGGCCCGCAGCCAAGAGGTGGCAGCGCAGCAGCTGCCCTGGGACTTTTGGACCATCGATCTGCGGGAGGCGATCCGCTCCCTGGGAGAGATCACCGGGGAAGAGCTCACCGAAGCGGTGCTGGATCGGGTGTTTTCGCGCTTCTGCATCGGAAAATAAATGCATCGGACTTCAGGAACCGTTTGGACTGGCAATCCCCGGCACTCACCGCTGCGTTGGAGACCTGGCTGGAGGAAGACATCGGGCGCGGTGATCTGACGGCTGCTGCGTTGAAGGGCCAGCAGGGGCAGGCCCATTGGGTTGCCAAACAGCCGGGGAGGTTCTGTGGTGGCCCGTTGGTGCAGCGCTTGTTCCAGCGCCTTGATCCTGGGGTGAGCGTGAGTTTGCTGCGGGAGGACGGCGCCCCGATCGAGGAGGGCGAATGTTTGTTGGAGTTGCAGGGGCCTGCAACGGCTTTGGTGGCAGGAGAACGCACTGCCTTGAATCTGGCCATGCGGCTGTCCGGCATTGCCACAGCCACCGCCGAGCTGGTGGCCCAACTCCAGGGCACGGGTGTGCGTCTTGCCGACACCCGCAAGACCACGCCTGGGCTTCGCCTGCTTGAGAAATACGCCGTGCGCTGCGGTGGTGGCATCAACCACCGCATGGGGCTCGATGACGCGGCCATGCTCAAGGAGAACCACATCGCCTGGGCGGGGGGCATCACGGCGGCGATTGCGGCCGTGCGCGAGCAGGCGCCCTGGCCCACGTCGGTGATTGTGGAAGCAGAGACCGACGCCCAGGCGCTGGAAGCAGTTCAGGCGGGCGCCAATGGGGTGCTGCTGGATGAGTTCACCCCCCAGCAGCTCAGTGCCCTGGTGCCGCGCCTGCGGGAGTGCAGTACCCGCGGGGTGGTGCTGGAGGCCTCCGGCATCCAGCCCGAACAGCTGCAGGCCTACGCCGCTACCGGTATTGATTTGATCTCCACCAGTGCGCCGGTCACCCGCAGCCGCTGGCTTGATCTGAGCATGCGTTTCACCTGAAGAGGGATGATCAGAGCCGGATTCCTCCGGCCACGCACTGCCCATGCTCAGCCTGTCCCAGACCCTGCATGCCCAGCTGCGGGCGGCGATGCAACGGGCCTTCCCTGAGGCGGAAGCGGTGCTGGATCCCCACCTGGCACCGGCGAGCAAGCCGGAATTTGGCGACTTTCAAGCCAACGGTGCTCTGCCCCTAGCCAAGCCGCTGAAGCAGGCTCCACGGCAGATCGCCACGGCGATTGTGGAGCAGCTGCAGGCTGATACGGCCTTCACGGAACTGTGCCTGGAACCCCAGATCGCCGGGCCTGGTTTCATCAACCTCACGATTCGCCCGGAGCGGTTGGCGGCCGAGGTGTCGGCTCGGCTTGGAGACCAGCGCCTCGGCGTGCCTGCGGTGACGAACATGGCGCCGGTGGTGGTCGACTTCTCGAGCCCCAACATCGCCAAGGAGATGCATGTGGGGCATCTGCGCTCCACGATCATTGGCGATTCATTGGCACGGGTGCTGGAGTTCCGAGGCCATCCCGTGCTGCGCCTCAATCATGTGGGCGACTGGGGCACCCAGTTCGGCATGTTGATTACCCATCTCAAGCAGGTGGCGCCGGAAGCACTGGAGACCGCCGATGCGGTGGATCTCGGAGACCTGGTGGCCTTCTACCGCGAGGCCAAGAAGCGCTTCGATGACGATGAAGCCTTCCAATCCACCTCCCGCGATGAGGTGGTGAAGCTGCAGGGGGGCGATCCGGTATCGCTCAAGGCCTGGGGCCTGCTCTGCGATCAGTCGCGGCGGGAGTTTCAGAAGATCTACGACCGGCTCGACATCCGCCTGAGCGAACGCGGCGAGTCGTTTTACAACCCCTTCCTGCCGGCGGTGATTGATGGCTTGAAGGCCGCTGAACTGCTGGTCACCGATGACGGTGCCCAGTGCGTGTTCCTCGAGGGTGTGCAGGGCAAGGACGGCAAGCCCCTGCCGGTGATCGTGCAGAAGAGTGATGGTGGCTTCAACTATGCCACTACCGATCTGGCTGCGATCCGCTACCGCTTTGGGGCAGCTCCGGAGGGGGACGGTGCCCGTCGCGTTGTTTACGTCACCGATGCCGGCCAAGCGAACCATTTCGCCGGGGTGTTCCAGGTGGCCGAACGGGCCGGCTGGATCCCGGACGGTGCGCGCCTCGAGCACGTGCCCTTTGGCCTGGTGCAGGGGGAGGACGGCAAGAAACTCAAGACCCGCGCGGGTGACACCGTGCGTCTGCGGGATTTGCTCGATGAAGCCGTCGAGCGCGCCGAAACCGATCTGCGTTCACGCCTGAAGGAGGAGGAGCGCAGCGAGTCGGAGCAGTTCATCCAGCATGTGGCGGGCACCGTGGGTTTGGCGGCGGTGAAATATGCCGACCTCAGCCAGAACCGGATCACCAACTACCAGTTCTCCTTTGACCGAATGCTGGCGTTGCAGGGCAACACGGCGCCCTATCTGCTCTATGCCGTGGTGCGCATCGCCGGCATCGCCCGTAAGGGGGGCGATCTTGCGGCCACTGATGCCCAACTGCATTTCAGCGAGCCCCAGGAGTGGGCCCTGGTGCGGGAGCTGCTCAAGTTCGATGCGGTGATCGCTGAGGTGGAGGAAGAGCTGCTGCCCAACCGGTTGTGCAGCTACCTGTTCGAGCTCAGCCAGGTGTTCAACCGTTTTTACGACCAGGTACCGGTGCTCAAGGCCGATCCTGAAGCGCTGGCATCTCGCCTCGCCCTCTGTCGTTTGACGGCCGACACCCTCAGACTGGGGCTCGGACTGCTGGGTATTGCCACCCTGGACCGCATGTGAGCGACAACATCCAACCGTTCACAGCTGGTGGTGCTCCGGCGGCTCGCGCCGCTGTCGAGCAACTCAAGGCCTACAGCGCACCGCTGGAGGGCCGCCGCCAGATGCTGCGGCTGGATTTCAACGAGAACACGATTGGCCCCAGCCCCCTGGTGGCCCAGGCGCTGCGCAACTTCAGCACCGAAGAAATTGCCGTTTATCCGGAGTACGACGGCCTGCGGGAAGCACTGCTCCAAAACCTAATGGAAACCGGCTGCCGGCCGGGCTTGACGCCTGATCAGGTGGGCCTGTTCAACGGCGTGGATGCCGCCATCCATGCGGTGTTTCAGGCCTATGGCGATGCGGGTGAGACGTTGCTGACCACAGCGCCCACCTTTGGCTACTACAGCCCCTGCGCCGGGATGCAGGGTATGACGATCGAGGCGATCCCCTACCAAGGCGAGAGGTTTGACTTCCCCCTGGCGGCTATTCAGGAGGCGTTGGCGGCTCGCGCGCCGCGGTTGCTGTTGATCTGCAACCCCAACAACCCCACCGGCACGCGCTTGCCAGCGGATCAGGTGATCGCTTTGGCGGCCTCAGCCCCGGGCGCCTTAGTGGTGGTGGATGAGCTTTATGAGGCCTTCACCGGAGACAGCGTGCTGCCGAGCGCAGATTTCAAGGCCACACCAAATCTGCTGGTGTTCCGTTCCCTCGCCAAAACGGCCGGTCTGGCGGGTTTGCGGATTGGCTTTGCCATTGGCCACGCCGATGTGGTCGATCGGGTCAGCCGCGTCACGGGGCCTTACGACGTGAACAGTGTGGCCGTGGCCGCGGCGTTCGCCGCTTTGGCGGATCAGTCGTATGTGGATGCGTATGTGGCCGAGGTGCTGCGGGCTCGCGACTGGACCCTGCAGGCGTTGCGGGATGCGGGGGTGCGGCATCACTGCGATGGCGGCAACTATCTGCTGATCTGGCCCCAGCGCCCGGTGGCGGAGGTGGATACAACGTTGCGCGAGGCGGGAATCCTGGTGCGTTCGATGGCGGGCAAGCCCCTGATCGATGGCTGCTTCCGGGTGAGCATCGGCACCACCAGTCAGATGCAGCGCTTCATGGAGGCGTTCCTCCCCCTGGAGCAATGAAGCGCCTGCTGCTGCTGGCCACCGGCGGCACCATTGCCGGCTGTGCGGACGACAGTGCAACGCTGAACGACTACACCGCGGGCGTGCTGGGGGGTGATGCCCTGCTGGCGGCGGTGCCGCAGCTGCAAAACCTGGCAACGATCAGCGTTGAGCAGGTGGCCAATGTCGACAGTGCCGATCTGTTGTTTGCGCATTGGAGAGCGCTGGTGGGGCGCATCCGTGATGCCTTCGCGGCGGACCCAGGGCTGGCCGGGGTGGTGATCACCCATGGCACCAACACGCTGGAGGAAACCGCCTGGTTGCTGCAGCTGTTGATCGACGATCCCCGTCCGGTGGTGCTGGTGGGTGCGATGCGGCCGGCCACGGCCCTCAGTGCCGATGGACCGTTGAATCTTTGGCAGGCTGTCCAGGTGGCCTTAAGCCCCGAAGCACGCGGTCACGGCGTTTTGGTGGTGATGGATGGACAGATCCATGCCGCCGAGCGGGTCACCAAGCTGGCCACCCAGGGGGTGGGGGCCTTTGCCAGCCCCCTTAGCGGGCCCTTGGGTTGGGTGGACGACGTTGGCATTCATCTGCCAACAGCGCGTGGACCTCGGCAGGTGCCCTTCGCTGGACTCGCATTACCCGAGCGATGGCCTCAGGTGCCGATCGTTTACGGGTGTGTGGAGCCCGAGCCCCTCATGCTCACCGCATGCCTCAACGCCGGTGTTGAGGGTCTCGTTTTCACTGGCACTGGAGCGGGTCAATTGTCGGAGGCTGAGCGTTCAGCTCTTCAGGCTTGGCCAGGGAAGCGGCCGTTGATGCTGCGGGCCAACCGCTGCGGGTCTGGACCCGTGCACCGCCATCCTGAAGACGAACAGCTTGGGTTGCTGCCAGCAGGAAGCCTTAATCCCCAGAAAGCTCGGGTGTTGGTGTTGTTGGCTTTGCTGGCCGGCTGGAACCGTCTTCAGCTGGCTGCGCTGATTACTGCATCACCGTGATCACGGTGGTGTCCTCGAGGCTGCCCGGCAGGGTTTGCGAGCGACCCAATCGGCGCACGGCGGTTCCGCCCATGGCCTCGAGGAAGGGCTGCACACCCTCTTGATCACATCCTTCCGGCGCGTCGCCGTTGACGTACTGCACCGGGATGACGCGCTTGGGGTTCAACTGTTTCACCACTGCCGCGGCTTCCTCGGCGTTGAAGACCTTGCTGCCGCCGCCTACGCCGATGATCAGCACATCGGGGTTGCCCAGCAGCACCCGGTCGGCTGCGGTGAGCTCTCCAGCGGTGGCACCGAGGTGGGCAAAGCTGAGGCCCCCTTGCTGCCAGCGCCAGAGAGTGGCGTTGCCAAAGCGGCGTCCGCCCATCCGGTCGTGGGGGCTGGCAAAGCCCTCCAGGCTTAGGCCACCGATGCGATATGACCCCGGTTGCGCCAGAAAGCGGCCACCGGCAACGTCGCGTGCCCCTTCATCCGCGAGTTCGGAGTTAGCCAGAACGACGCCGGCCGTCAGCCGCGGTTCCGGCAGGCCTGCGGCACAACCGACTGCTTTGTAAGGGTTGAGCAGCACCGACTGGCCGCCGCCTTGGATCAGCAGGGCCCGTTGGCCGTAGCTGCTGATCGACACCCCACCGCCCGCCAAGGCTGGAGAGGTCAGGCTCAGTGCCAGGCCTGCAGCGGCGGTCACAGCGGAACGCAGGACGGACATGGGCGGGAATGAACTTGCTCTGGACGCTAACAGCGTTATCCCTCGGCTTCCCGCAGGAAGTTGGCCAGCAGATGGTGGCCTTGATCGGTCAGCACGCTTTCGGGATGGAACTGCACCCCCTGCAGGTGGTGATGCTCCCGGTGCCGCAGGCCCATGATCGTGCCGTCCTCGAGCCAGGCGGTCACCTCGAGGCAGGCCGGCAGGGTTTCGCGCTCGGCGATGAGGGAGTGGTAGCGGGTGGCCGTCAGCGGTTGGGGCAGGCCTGCGAACACGCCGTCGCCTTTGTGCAGCACAGGCGAGGTCTTGCCATGCATCTGCTGCTGGGCGCGCACCACCCTGCCGCCGTGCACTTGGGCGATGGCCTGATGGCCCAAACACACCCCCAGCGTGGGCACCGTTGCTGAGAGGTCTTGGAGGATATCCAGACAGACGCCCGATTGATCTGGGTCCCCCGGGCCGGGCGACAACAAGATCGCGTCGGGGTTCAGGGCCCTGATCTGCTCCAGGCTGATGGCGTCATTGCGATGCACCTGCAGATCCGCCGCCAGCGGATGCTTGGCGGCCAGCTCACCGAAGTACTGCACCAAGTTGAAGGTGAAGCTGTCGTAGTTGTCGATGACCAGCAGCATCTGCGTGCGAATCGGGAGTCAGAGCCCCAGGCGGAGCAAGAGCGGCGGAAGCAGGAGAAACACAGCGATCAATAAAGAGCTGATGGCGGCTGTCAGCACAGCTGCAGCAGCACAGTCTTTGGCGATGCGGGCCAATGGGTGATAACGCCGGCCAATGGCCAGATCCACCACCGCTTCCATCGCTGTGTTCAGCAGCTCCAACACCAGAACGGCAGCCACCGTAAGCACCAGAACGGCCAGGCGGATCAGATCCAGTTGAAGCCAGGCGGCGAGACCAAACACCACCAGCCCCGTCACCACATGGATACGGAAGTTGCGCTGGGTGACGAAGGCGTAGCCGAGGCCTTGAGCGGCGTAGCGAAAGCTTGCTGGCAGATCGCCAGCGATGCGCCAGCTGCCCCGTCGTCGCATTCCGTTGGGCACCATGGCCACTGCCTCCGCTGCTGCGTCTGCGGATGGTGTCCGGGGCGATTCGCTGGTCATCGGAACGGAATTCGGCATCCGCAGGGCGAACGCCCGCTCATCGAAGCCTACCCGGGTTGTCCAGATCACCCATCCTCAAGAAGCCTCTCCTGCAGTGCGAGCATCGCGGCGAGGCTGTCGTCATCGGGATGGTCCCAGCCCAGCAGGTGCAGCAGGCCATGGCTCACGAGCCAGCGCAATTCCCGCTTCAGGCTGTGCCCCTGCTCTTGGGCCTGACGCCGGGCTGTCTCCAGAGAGACCACGATATCCCCGAGTTCGACGCTGGGTCCGTCCATCCAGTCGCCGGCGTCGTCGAGGGCGGCAAAAGACAACACATCCGTGGGGCCCGTTTTCTGGCGCCAGGTGCTGTTCAACGCCGCAATGCTGGCGTCATCTGTGAAGCGCAGCCCCAGGCTCAGCTCCTCCGCTGTGCGCACCAGGGTCGGACAGTCCAGGCGCGAATCCCCGCAAAGAGTGCTCAGCCAATGCTCCACCTGCTCGATCCAGGCTGTCTCGTCGAGCAGGTCGGAGCCATCGCAGGGCTCTAGCGGCGCCTCGTTTCGATCCAATGCGAGGTCGAGCTCCATGCCTAGCCCGGCAGGGTCGGTCGACCTAGCCAAGCCACGAGGGTAATGAAGCCGAGGAATCCCATGGCGGTGAGGCCGAGGTGAAACAGGCTCTTGCTGCCCTTGCGCACCATGTTGCGCATCGCCTGTTTGATGAAGCTCGGCGGTGGAGTGCTGTCGGAGGCCATGGGATCAGGAATCGGTGTCGGCGCCGGGGCTGTCGACACCTTGGCGCAGAGACGCGTCGATGAAGGGGTCGAGGGCCCCATCCATCACCGCTTGCACATCGTTGGTTTCTTCATTGGTGCGCAGGTCTTTCACCATTTGGTATGGCTGAAACACGTAGTTGCGGATCTGGTTGCCCCAGGCCGCCTCAACGATGTCGCCGCGGATGTCGGCGATTTCGGCCGCCCGTTGCTCCTGGGCGATCACCAGCAATTTGGCCATCAGCAACGCCATCGCCTTCTCCTTGTTCTGGAGCTGGGAGCGCTCCTGGGTGCAGCGCACAAATAACCCGGTGGGGATGTGAAGGATGCGCACAGCCGTTTCCACCTTGTTCACGTTCTGGCCACCGGCGCCGCCCGAGCGGCTGGTGGTGATCTCCAGGTCCTTTTCAGGAATGTCGAGCTTGACGTCCTCCTCGATCTTGGGCATCACCTCCACACCGGCAAAGCTGGTCTGGCGTTTGTCGTTGGCGTTGAATGGTGAGATGCGCACCAGGCGATGGGTACCTTTCTCGTTGCGCAGGTAGCCGTAGGCGTAGCGCCCTTCGATCTCGATCGTGCAGCTCTTGATCCCGGCTTCTTCCCCTTCGGAGAGTTCGTCGACGGTCACCTTCATGCCGTGGTCTTCGGCCCAACGGGTGTACATGCGCAGCAGCATCTGCGCCCAGTCCTGGGCGTCCGTTCCACCGGCTCCTGCATTGATGCTGAGGACGGCCCCTTCCTTGTCGTATTCGCCGCATAGCAAGCGCTCGAGTTCCCAGCGATCCAGCCCCTGGCGCAGTTGGTTCAGGCCGTTCTGGGCTTCCTGAAGCAGGTCTTCGTCGGGCTCCAGCTCGTAGAGCTCAAGGGTGGCCTTGGCATCGTCCACAGCGCCGCTCCATCCGGCCAGCTGACTCAGCTGTGCCTTCACCTCATCCAGGCGCCGCATCTGCTTCTGGGCGTTCTGCTGGTCATCCCAGAAATCAGGCTGGGCGGCGAGTTGCTCGAGATCTTGTTGCCTTGCGTTCAGTGCAGGAACGTCAAAGACAGTCCTGGGCATTGCCCAGGCGGTCAGTGAGCTCGGAGAGATCGCGTTTGAAGTCGGTGAGATCCAGCAAGGACTCGTTCCTGATCAGTTTCTGACGCTATCAGCGCAGTTGCTGCATAGGATCCGACCACTGGTATGTACAACGCAATGGCCAAGGTTGAGATCTACACCTGGCGCACCTGTCCGTTCTGTGTCCGCGCTAAGGGACTTTTGGATCGCAAGGGGGTGAGCTACACCGAACACAGCGTGGATGGGGATGAGCCCGGCCGTGATGCCATGGCTGCGCGTGGTGATGGTCGCCGCAGTGTTCCGCAGGTGTACATCGATGATCGCCACATCGGCGGGTGCGATGACCTCCACGCCCTGGATCGCTCCGGTGAGCTCGATGCGCTGTTGAAGGCCTGATCGATGCGCCAGCTGTTTGTTCTGGATCCGCTGGGGCAGATCAATCCAGCCAAGGATTCTTCCGCTGCGCTGATGCAGGCCGCCCATCGGGCCGGCGATGAGGTGTGGGCCTGCACGCCCTCCGATTTGATTGCCCGGGGGGATGAACCCCTCGCGCTCGCCCTGCCGGTGACGCCGGAGCCCTGGATCACGGTTGGGGTGGCGGAACGTCAGGCCCTGGCTGGCTTTGATGTGATCTGGATGCGCAAGGATCCGCCCGTGGATGAGGCGTATCTCTACGCCACCCATCTGTTGGAGGTGGCCGAGCGGGCTGGTGTTCGTGTGCTCAATCGCCCCAGTGCGCTGCGCAGCTGGAACGAAAAGCTGGGGGCTTTGCGCTTCAGCCGCTGGATGGCTCCCACGCTGGTGGCGGGGCGGGTGTCTGAATTGCTCTCATTTGCCCAGGAGCAGCAGGAAATTGTGCTCAAACCGCTGGGGGGGCGCGCGGGCCTCGGGGTGATTCGGGTCAATGGCCAGTCGCCGGGCTTGAAGGCCCTGCTGGAGCTGGTGACAGAGCAGGAGCGGTTGCCGGTGATGGCCCAGGCGTTCCTGCCGTCCGTGAGCGAAGGCGACAAGCGCATCCTGTTGGTGGATGGCGATCCCCTTGGAGCGATTAATCGGCGCCCTTCAGCGGGGGAATTCCGCAGCAATCTGGCCGTCGGTGGCCAGGCGGAGGCCACAGAACTCACCGACCGGGAACGTCAGATCTGTGCCGCCCTGGCCCCGGCGCTGCGGGCGGAGGGGCTCTTCTTTGTGGGCATCGATGTGATCGGCGGCATGCTCAGCGAAATCAATGTCACCAGTCCCACCGGTGTGCGTGAAGTGGAGCGGCTGATGAACCAGCCCCTGGCCGATCAGACGATCGAGCATCTGCGCGTTCTGATCTGACCGATCAAAATCAACGCTCGACTGGATCATGAAGCTTGTGCTGAAACAAGGACTGTGCTTGGGTGCGGCCCTTCTTGTCGGCTGTGTGGGAAGCGGCTGGAGCACCGGCTCTGCAGTCCGGTCTGGTGAGCTGCCACCGCTCATCCCCCGGGAGGTGCTCTTCGGCAACCCCCAGATCATGAGCGTCAATTTGAGTCCTGATGGTCGCTGGATCTCATATCTGGCTCCAGACCAGGGTGTGCTCAATCTCTGGGTCCGGGATCTGGATGGCCAATCCCCAGGGCGGGTGCTCACTCAGCAGCGTGATCGTCCCCAGATGCCGGGGTACTGGACGGCCGACGGCCGGTATCTGATCTCATTCCGGGATGGAGATGGAGATGAGAACACCGTTCTGGTGCGGATCGACCCTCGCAGCGGGGTGAGTAAAGACCTGACGCCGGCTCAAGGGGTCAAGGCGGTTTGGATTGGTGCGGATCGGGACGCACCCAATGAGCTGCTCGTGGCCTTGAACGATCGTGATCCCCGTTTTCACGACACGTACGTCATTGATCTGGACAGCGGCGAGCGTCGTCTCCTTTATCGCTCCACGGACGATGGTCGCGAGGTTTCCACCTTGTGGATCGATGGCGGCTGGAACTCGGTCATTCGTTCGCAGCTTCTGCCCGACGGTGGGAGTGCCCACGAGTTGCGCTTGCCAGGAGAGTCCGACTGGCGGCCCTTTTTGCAGTTCGACTTCGACGACACCATTACGGGGTCGGGCCCTGGTGGGTTTAGTCGTGATGGTCAGTGGCTCTACGGCTTTCTCAGCACCGGTGATGATCTGCCCCGCTTGGTGCGCTGGAGCCGCGAGCAGCTGGAGACCTGCGGCAGCGATTGCACCCCAGAAGTGTTGCATCGCTCGACGGCGGGTGCCCTTGGTGTGGCGCTGAGTGATCTCGACACGGATCGTCCCACTGTCCTGCAGGAAGTGGACCTTCGCTCACGCCTGGTCGTGTTGGATCCTTCTGTCGAACCGGACATGGCTCGGCTCAGGCAGTTGGCAGGGGCCAATGATTTTGCCGTGGTCGATCAAGACCTGGACGGCCGCCGCTGGTTGGTGGCGATTGGCTCGGATCGTCAGGGGCCTCAGTACTGGCTCTGGGAGCGGAAGGAGGATGAGATTCGCAAGCTGTTCTCCGTGCAGCCGAAGCTCGATGACTATGAGCTGGCACCGATGGAGAGTCTTGATCTGAGGGCTAGAGATGGCCGGCGCTTGCCGGCCTACCTAACCCGCACACTGCTGGCGTCCGGGAGTGAGTCCCAGCCCTTGGTTTTGCTGGTGCACGGGGGACCTCAGGCGAGGGATTTTTGGGGTTACAGCCCCACCCATCAGTTGCTGGCCAATCGCGGTTATCACGTGCTCAGCGTGAACTATCGCGGCTCCACCGGGTTCGGCAAAGAGCATCTCCTGGCCGGTGAAGGCGAGTGGTACGCCGCAATGCAGGACGATCTGGTCGATGCCGTTCGCTGGGCCATCGACGAAGGGATCGCCGATCCCGATCGCGTTGCGATCATGGGTGTGTCGTATGGGGGATACGCCGCGCTTGCCGGTCTGACCCGCGATCCCGAGCTGTTCGCTGCCGCCATTGCCGAGGTTGGTCCCTCCAACCTCCGGACCCTGATTGATGCGATTCCTCCTTACTGGGAATCGGTTCGGATCAATTTCGAACGGATGATCGGTGTGGGGACGGTTGACCTGGATGCCATTTCCCCGATCCAGCATGTGGACCGCATCCAGCGGCCGCTGCTGCTTGGCCATGGTGCCAATGACCCCCGGGTCAAGCTCAGCGAAAGTGAATCCATCGCGGCGGCGATGGCGAAACGCAATCTCCCGGTTGATTTCGTGGTGTTTCCTGACGAAGGTCACGGATTGACCAATCCACGCAATGCTCTGGCGATGACAGCGCTCCAGGAGGCTTTCCTTCGTGAGCACCTTGGTGGCCGGGCCGAGCCGTTTGGAGCGGCACTCCAACAGTCATCGATGCAATGGCGATTGCGTTCCCTGCCGACTCCCTGACATCAGATCAAGTTGATCCGCTAGCACTGTGAGCTTCAGACCCACCTCCTGAAGTTCCCGGTCGGCCACGGATCCGCGCACCAGCCCAGCACCAGCTGTTAGATCGAGTTGTGTTCCACGGGCGTGACCACAGCGGATCGCCACGCGCAACTCCGCATCCCCGGCACTGTCGATCCAGCCGATTGGTGCGGCATAACTCCCGCGTTCAAAGGGTTCCAAGGTGCGCAGCCAGGCCATCGCGTCGCGGCGGGGCAACCCGGCAACGGCTGGAGTGGGGTGCAATTGTCCGGCAAGCGCCAACACGGGCTGACCGTCGGTTTCCGCCGTGATGGGGGTGTGGAGGTGGGTCAGGTTGCCGTGCCGGGCAAGTTGGGGTTGCCAGCGGCGTCGTGGGGACAGTCCGTTGCGGCGCAGTTGGTCGGTGATGGTTTCCACCACAAGTTCGTGTTCGCGGCGGTCCTTGTCGGAGCGCAGCAGCTGAGCGCCGGAATCCCCCTGCCCAGCCGTACCGGCCAGGGCATCACTGCGCAGCCAACCGGCGCGAAGGCTGAGCAACCGTTCTGGGGATGCACCGAAGAAGGCATCCCCCGCATGGCGCTGCCAGAGGAACCGGCAGCTGCCGGCCTGTTGCCGCCGAAGCCGTTTCAACAGCGGTAAGGGGTTGAACGTTTCGGCCAAAACGATGCGGTGCTGCACGGCCAGCACCAGTTTGTGCAGGTCGCCGTTGTTGACCAGATCAATCCCGTGGGTGAGTGCTGCGGCGTACCGCTGCCGCCAGGTTTCCGGTTCCGTTGCCGCCACCAGCGCCTGGGGTTTGAGCGCTGTTGGCGTGGTTGGCGTCTGGAGCAGCTGTTCCTGCTTGAGCCAGAGCTGTTCTGCTAGCTCCCGGCAGTCAGCTGCACTGCTTACGATCCCGTTCAGCCGCAGCCAGCCGCGGCGTCCCTGACGGCTGAGTTGCCAGCGGGGCAGCACCGCATGCACTGAAGGAACCACCGCTTCACTGCGGCGGCGTTCACTCACCTGATCGAAGAAGCGGAAGCGCAGCAGCACCCGGGGTCGTGCATGGGCCGGGCTCTCCGGTGCGGTGTCGTGCAGGCGGCTGAGGCAGAGGTCAGCGAAGCGCTGGGCCTGTTCAAAGCGACGACTGCCAGCCAGCTCCAGTTCCTGGCAGGGCCCTGCTGCAGCCAGGCAGAGGCCCGGGGCGCTGTCCCACAGCACCTGCAAGTTTTCCTGCTCCGCCAGCTGCGGCAAGGCCAGAAGCGGGTCGACCCCTGCGATCGGCAGGGCCAGGCTGAGCAGCGCTTCATCGCCGTCACAGGCCATCCATCCCCGCTGGGCTGCGGAGAGTAGGGAGCTGAAACAACAATCAGCCGACATCCGCGGCGTTTTTGGCCAGGGTTACTGCTCAAATGTATGGGTCTTCGCCCTGCGAGAACGGGTCCTGTCCATGTCTGAGCCGCAGGCTGTCGCATCCCGTTACGCCGATCGGCGCAGTTTGTGGAAGGCAGCCATCAAGTGGCCGATGTATTCCGTCGCCGTGATGCCAGTGCTGGTCGCGGCTGGATGGCATTTCGGTGTTGAAGGGTCCCTGCGATGGCTGCAGCTGGGGGGCTTTTTGCTGGCGGCCATTTTGTTGTTGCTCTGGGAAAACCTCAGCAACGATGTTTTTGATGCGGCGACGGGTGTGGATGCCACCGGCAAGCCCCATTCGGTGGTGAACCTCACCGGCCGCAGGGATCGCGTCGCCCAGGGGGCGACCGCCGCGCTGGTGGTGGGGTTGCTGTTGATGGCGTTGCTGGCCTGGAGCAGCACCTGGGCGGTGTTGGCCCTGGTGTTGGTGTGTTGCGGCCTGGGCTACGTGTACCAGGGCCCTCCGTTTCGATTGGGCTATCGCGGCTTGGGTGAGCCCCTGTGCTGGCTTGCGTTTGGGCCCTTTGCTACCGCTGCTGCCCTGTTGGTGTTGCAGCCCAGGGGGGCTGTGTCGATCCCATGGGGCACTGCCTGGATGTTGGGGGCAGGCCCAGCTCTGGCGACCACCCTGGTGTTGTTCTGTTCCCACTTCCATCAGGTGGAGGAGGACGCGGCCCACGGCAAACGCTCGCCGGTGGTGCGTATTGGCACGCGAAGTGCGGCGGCACTGGTGCCCTGGTTTGTGGCCTTGACGCTCGCTTTGGAGTGGGTGCCCGTGCTGCATGGGGACTGGCCTGCATCTGTGGTGTTGAGCGGACTCGGTCTTCCGGCGGGGGTGCAGCTGATGCGTCTGCTCCAGCGCCATCACGACCGGCCGGAGCTGATTAGCGGTAGCAAGTTTCTGGCGTTGCGCTTTCAGGGCTGGAATGGTCTGGGGTTGAGTGTGGGCCTGGCCCTGGCCCGCGTCTGGAGCGGCGGATGACGCTTCGGTTGCAGCGTTGCTCCTTTCGCTTTGCTTTGCTGCAGCCGCTGCGAACGGCAGCAGCCGTTCTGACAGAGCGCTGTGGCTGGTTGCTGCGTCTCGAAGACGATCAAGGGGCGGTGGGCTGGGGAGAAGTGGCACCGCTTCAGCAGCATCAGTTCACGTCGCCGTGGACGTCATGTCAGGACGCCCTCGCTTCCCTGCCCGATATGCCCTCCAGGGCGCAGTTGGAGGCCGTGCTGCGCGATGCGCCAGGGGCGCTGGGCTTTGGCCTTGGTGCGGCGTTGGCGGAGTTGGACGGGCTGGTGGGGGGGCAGGCATCCCAGGGCTGGCTGAAAGCTCCTGCGCCGGCGCTGTTGTTGCCGGCAGGAGAGGCCATGCTCACGGCCCTCGAAGCTGTGGCGGAGTCGGCGGGGGGCCTGGAGGAGCGCACGTTCAAGTGGAAGGTGGCGACGGAGGCGGATTCCCTAGAGCGCCAGCTGCTCGATCAGTTGCTCCAGCGGTTGCCGCCCACGGCCCGGTTGCGCCTTGATGCCAATGGCGGCTGGGATCGCAGTACGGCGCAGGCTTGGATGCAACGGTTGCGCGATGACCTGCGCCTGGACTGGTTGGAGCAGCCGCTCGCGGTGAAGGATCAAGCCGGCCTAGAGCAGTTGGCGGCGCTGGGGCCGGTGGCCTTGGATGAATCGCTCGACCAGCACCCGGATTTGCGCCGCAGCTGGAGCGGCTGGCAGGTCAGGCGGCCTGCGCTGGAGGGCGATCCCCGCCTGCTGTTGCGGGAGCTGCAGGCGGGCTTGCCCCAACGGATGCTGAGCACGGCGTTTGAAACCGGCATCGGTCGGCGTTGGTTGGAGCATCTGGCCGGGCTTCAGGCCCAGGGGCCCACGCCGACGGCCCCGGGCTTGGCCCCCGGTTGGACACCATCGGGGGCCTTGTTCTCTACGGATCCTGAGCAGGTCTGGGCCGCAGCAGCATGAGCGAGCTCGAGCGGCTGGAGCAGGGGCTGGCGGCGGGGCAGTGGGTGCCCCTGTCGCCCGAGGCGGAAGCGGCCCCCAGCGATCAGCTCCCGCCGGGGCCGGGGGTGCTGGTGCGCAGTGGTGGCAGCAGTGGCGGCAGCCGTTGCTGCGCCCAGCCGTCGCTGCATCTGGACCGCTCGGCAGCAGCCACCGCGCACTGGTTGATGGGGATGGCGCTCGACCCCGCCGCCACTCTGCTGCTCAATCCGCTGCCAATGGCGCATGTGAGTGGTCTGATGCCTTGGTGGCGAGCCCGGTGCTGGGGTGCCTCGCATCAGCAGCTGCAGCCGGGGTTGATGAAAACCCCCACCGAATTGCTCGCGTGTTGCCGGAGCCTGCCCGCCTGGGGGGCCAAGCCTGTGTTGCTTTCGTTGGTGCCCACGCAGCTGGCGCGTCTGCTGGCCCATCCCGACGGGGTGGCCTTCCTACAGCAGCTGCAGCTGATCTGGATCGGTGGGGCTGCTCTGCCGCCTGCGTTGGCGGCGCAGGCTCGCGCCTTGCGGCTGCCCCTGGCGCCCTGTTACGGGTCGACGGAGACGGCGGCGATGGTGGCGGCCTTGCCGCCGGCCCGCTTCCTGGATGGTGAGCAGGGTTGTGGGGACCCACTGATGGGTGTGGAGCTGCGACTGGCCGCTGACGGGGCCCTTGAGGTGCGAACCGATCGGTTGGCCCTCGGGCGTTGGTGTGCGGATCAGCCGGATCGGTTTGAACAGCTCACGGATGCGGATGGCTGGTGGCGCTCAGGGGATCGAGCCGCTTTCACCCCAGGCCTTCAGATCGTGGGCCGAATGGATGGCGCCATTCATTCCGGTGGTGAAACCGTGTTTCCTGAGCAGCTCGAGCAGCGTTTGATGGCGGCGGTGCAGGCGGCATCGCTTCCGGTGAGTTCCGTGTTGTTGCTGGGTGTTGACAATCCGGAGTGGGGGCAGACGCTGGTGGCGCTGGTGGGCAGCGCTGACGATGCGGTGCTTCAGCGCCTTGCGACCCTTACGCGTTACTGGGAGCCGGCGGAGACACCACGGCGTTGGGTGTTGTGCCCCGACTTGGCCCCTTCTGCACTGGGGAAATGGCAGCGCCAGCGCTGGCGGGAGTGGTTACAGCGGTTGGATTCGGCCGAGGCTTGATGCTTCCAGCCACCGCTCCACCCCAGCGGGCAGGGCACAGCGGCGACGCGTGTTGGCGTCGATGGCTATGTGGCGCAGGCAGCCAAGGGCAACAAGCTGCTCCTCCAGCAGCACCTGGCTGTTCACCGCAAAACTGCTGGGATCGAGCCGTTCTGGTTCCAGGCGGATCAGCAGCTTGTCGCCCACCTGAACCGGGGCACGGAAATCGGCATGGCAGTGCACGATCGGCAGGGCCACGCCGGGTTGCTCTCCGCGTCCGCCGGGGAAGACCGAACCAGCAGGAAGACCAAAGCATTCCAGGCTTTCTTCCCAGGCCTGGTGGCACCAGCCCAACAGCTGCTGAAAGTGCATCACACCGGCGGCGTCGGTGTCGCTGAAGCGCACGGTTCGGCTCAGCTCCAGCCAGGGGGCAGAGGTCATGGCGTTGTGTTGTTGAAGCCGGTGCCGACTGTCACCCTGACAGAAGTTCAGCTTGAACCATGGCCGCGCCGATCGCTCATGAGCGCCCCTCTATTCAGAAGGCCTGGCAGGCCTTTCTGCAGCACATCCCCGTGGTTCTGGTGATCTGGGTGGGCTCCATCGTGCTGTCGCTGCTCGGTGTTCTCGCTTATGCCCTGATCATCGTCGTGGTGTCCGCGACCCTTGGCAGCAGCGATGCGGCGCTGGGGCTCGGGGCTGTTCTGGCCCAATTGGTTCAGCTGCCCTTCTCGCTCCTGGCCAGCCTGTTGTCGGTGTTGCTGGTGGCTGTTCCTGCCCTCTATTACGAGCGTGGTGAGGTGGTGACGATTTCAGCGGCTGCTCAGCTGCTCACAAGCCGTTGGGGGCGTTATCTCTTGGCGGGGCTGTTTTTTTCGCTCGCCACCACCATTGGCTTTCTGCTCTGCATCCTTCCCGGCATTGCGGTGGCGTTGGTCACGCCGGTGTTTGTGAATCGCATCTTTGTCACCGACATGGGCATCGGTGAAGCCTTCGCCCAGTCGTTTCAGGTGGTCTACCGCTCGGAGAACGGTTTGAGCTTTGTGGGCCTTGAGGTGTTGACGGGCATCGTTGTCTCGTTTCTTGCCCTGATCACCTGCGGTTTAGGTGGCTTTGTGGTGATCCCCATGGCCAGCTTTTTCCTGCAGAACATGGCCTATGAGCGCGGCCTGTTGCGCTGAGGGTTCAGCCGCTAGGCCAGTTGTTGGTGCTTAGGCGCAGTAGCCAGTAGCTGATCAAAGCTCCACCAACGACGGGCACTGGCCAGAGGGTCAGGCCTTTTTTTGGGATGAGACGCCGTTGCTGCAGCGCCAGGGCACTCCAGAGGATGAGCCCTAAGGCGGTGATGGGGCCGAAGAGATGCCATTGCAGCGATCCGCTGAGATCACCAGTGAGGGCTGCTCCCGTCGCCCGGGTCAGAAAGCAGGTGGGGCAGGGCACGCCCGTGAGTGCGCGAAGGGGGCAGCCAAGGCCCGGCAGGCCTGGATGCAGGCCCTTGAGCCACAACGTGCCCGTCAGGGTCGCGGGCAGCAGATAACCCGTGCGTTGCAGCCGACGAAGAAAACGGTTCAGAGCTTGATGCGACCAGCTGACCTAGCCACAGTCTGATCAGTGTTGGACGGATGAGGGGATGGAAGCTCTGAGTCGTGCCTTGCTGGCCAATGTGCCGGTCTGGAGCTTGATCTTGGCTCTGCTCCTGGCTGCATTGTGCATTGCAGACCCGCAGAGCCTGGCGGCTTGATCGATGGGCGGAGGCATCCCTGCTTTGGATCGCCTTCTGGGTTCTGGGGATCGGCGGTGTGTACGGCTTTGTGGCTCATCTGGCGTTTGGTCCGTTCATTCCTGAACAGATCGGCTGGTCCAACAGCCCCTTTCAGAACGAAGTGGCCTACGCCAACCTCACCATCGGCATCCTGGGCCTCACCAGTTTTTGGTACCGCCGCCGCGACTATTTGCTAGCAGCCATGGTCGGCTACTCCAGCTGGTTTTTGCCGACGGTGTCGGCCATGTGGCGTCGCTGTTGGTGGACAGCAACACGGCTCCATCGAATGCCGGGTCAGTGCTTTACACAGACCTGTTGACCCCGTTGCTGGTGGTGCTCCTGCTCTGGCTCAGCCGCAAGGAGCGTTGCCGGCTGCGTTGATCAGCGGTCCACCGATCCCATGATCACGTCGATGGAACCGAGGATGGCCATGATGTCGGCCACCTTGTGTCCCTTGAGGATGTGGGGAAGGATCTGCAGGTTGTTGCTGTCGGCAGCGCGGATCTTGAAGCGCCACGGGGTGACGTCGTTGTTGCCCTGGATGAACACGCCGATCTCCCCCTTGCCCGACTCCAGCCGGGTGTAAAGCTCGCCGTTAGGGATCTTGAAGGTGGGCGCCACTTTTTTGGCCACGTACTGGAAGTCGAATCCAGCGGCATCGCTGCCTTTGCCTTCGTTGAGGCGCTTGGCTTCGAGGTTTTCGGTGGGGCCGCCAGGGATCATGTCGCAGGCCTGGCGCAGGATCTTGAGGGACTGACGCATTTCTTCGATGCGCACGCGATAGCGGGCATAGCAGTCGCCTTCTTTCTCCCAGGCCACCTGCCAGTCGAAGTCGTCGTAGCACTCGTAGTGATCGACCTTGCGCAGATCCCAGGGCACGCCGGAGGCTCGCAGCATTGGGCCGGAGAGGCTCCAGTTGATGGCGTCCTGCTTCTCGATCGTTCCCAGGCCTTCAATGCGGCGCCGGAAGATCGGGTTGTTGGTGATCAGCTTTTCGTATTCATCAATTTTCGGGCCGAACCAATCGCAGAAATCGCGGCATTTTTCGAGCCATCCCCAAGGCAGGTCAGCGGCGACGCCGCCGATGCGGAAATAGTTGTTGTTGATTAGCCTCTGGCCGGTGGCGGCTTCCCAGAGGTCGTAGATCATCTCCCGCTCGCGGAAGATGTAGAAGAACGGTGTCTGGGCTCCAACGTCCGCCAGGAAGGGTCCAAGCCAGAGCAGGTGGTTGGCGATGCGGTTGAGCTCCAGCATCAGCACCCGGATGTAGCTGGCCCGCTTGGGCACCGGGATGTCAGCCAGTTTTTCCGGGGCGTTCACCACGATCGCCTCGTAGAACATCCCCGCCGCATAGTCCATGCGGCTCACGTAGGGCACGAACATCACGTTCGTGCGGTTCTCGGCGATCTTCTCCATGCCGCGGTGGAGATAACCGATCACCGGTTCGCAGTCGACCACGTCCTCACCATCGAGGGTGACCACGAGCCGCAGCACCCCGTGCATGGAGGGGTGGTGCGGCCCGAAGTTCACCACCATGGGCTCCGTGCGCGTTTCCAGCTGCGTCATGGGAGCGGTGGTCCGATCGATGAGTAGATCTTAAGGAGTCTTCGCCTGTGGCTTGTGCCCCCCTTCAGCCATGTGCCCGTACTGGCCGATGCGGTGCTGGATGCAGCCCGGCAGATCCCGCGCCCGGAGGGCCTGTTGATTGACGCCACCCTCGGTGGTGGCGGCCACAGCGCCCTGTTGTTGGAACAGCATCCAGGCCTGCGCTTGATTGGGTTGGACCAGGACGCCACGGCCCGGGCGGCGGCGGCAGAGCGTTTGGCGTGCTTCGGAGAGCGTGTTTCGATCGTTGCCACCAACTTTGCCGACTTTGTGCCGCCCGAGCCCGCCGTGATGGTGCTGGCCGACTTAGGGGTAAGCAGTCCCCAGTTGGATGTGGCGGAGCGGGGTTTCAGTTTTCGCCTCGATGGTCCGTTGGACATGCGCATGAACGCGGGGGGTGAGGGGGAGACCGCGGCCGAGCTCATCGACCGCCTGGAGGAAAACGAGTTGGCGGATCTGATCTATGGCTATGGGGAGGAACGGCTCTCCCGCCGCATCGCCCGCCGGATCAAAGCCGACATCAAGGAGAACGGCGCCTATGGCGGTACCGCCGCGTTGGCCTATGCCGTTGCTGGCTGTTACCCCCCCAAGGCGAGGCGAGGGCGGATTCACCCAGCCACCCGCACCTTCCAGGCCCTGCGCATAGCGGTGAACGATGAGCTGGGGGTGCTGGATCGCTTGTTGCAGCAGGCCCCCGAATGGCTAGAGCCTGAGGGCCTGCTCGGGATTATCAGTTTCCATTCCTTGGAAGACCGCCGCGTGAAGACGGCTTTCCTGCGGGATGAGCGCTTGCAACGGATCACCCGCAAGCCGGTGGTGGCCACCGAGCAGGAGGAAGAGGCCAATCCCCGCAGCCGCAGTGCTAAATGGCGCCTGGCCTGCAGGGTCAGTGAGTGCTGATGAAGCCGGTTTTGTCCTCTTGGCCAAACAGCTGTCGGTAGGCAGCGCCGGTGATGCAAATGCAGACCGGAGCGGCGGCCACCAGACCCACCACACAGGCCAGAACCCCCAGCAGCAGGATCAGCACCTGCAGGATCAGCAGGCCCAGCACTTGCCACCACTGGCCCTGCACCACGGAGATGCCCCGTTGGATCGTGGCGATCGGGTTCCTGTCCTCCAGCAGCGCAATGAAGCCAAGGAAACTTTGGTTCACCTGGATGTAAGTGGCGAACAACCAGCCGACGGCCAGGGTCAGCAACGCCAGGGGGCTGCTGCTGACGTTGAGTGCCAGCTCCAGGGCGGCCACACTGCCTGCGTCTGCTAGTTGCGGATCGTTGGGGTCCACCGTTAACGCCAGGTTCATCAGCGGTCGAAACACGGTCCAGGCGTCTGCGGCATTGAGGGCCACGACGATCACCAGCAGAGCGATGGGCAGCAGCAGCAGAGTCAGCACCAACTGTCGGCTGAATAGGCGCCAGATGGCAGAGCCGTTCCAGCGGGTGAAGTCTTCGAAGCTGGGGGCGGTGCCTTCCAGGGCGATCCAGGAGCCGCGGATCAGGCCGACGCCGCCCCAAAGGTTCACCAGAGTCGCCACCAGCGCGCCCAGGACGGGAATGAGATTGGCCAATTGGGCGAGCAGCGCGCTGAGCAGCACAAAACCGACAAAGACCCAGGGGGCCAGGCGAAAGGCACGCCAGCCTTCCTGGATGGCGGTCCCGACGGAGAGTTCGGCCCTGCTGCTCATGGATCTAGATCAGTCGACTGGAACGTAGGGGGATCAGAGCTGGGCGGCAGCGACGGCGTTGTGGATCACGGCGATGGCCTGTTCCACCTCGGCTGCTGTGGTGTCGCGCCCCAGGCTCAGGCGCAGCGAGGCTTCGGCTTCAGCGCGTGAGCGACCGATCGCTTGCAGCACATGGGATGGAGCGCCGTTGCTGCAGGCGGAGCCACTGCTGCAGGCCAGCTGCGGGCGCAGGGCCCGGTGCAGGCGGCTGCCGTTCACCCCGGGCAGGCTGATGTTGAGGTTGTGGGGCAGGCGCGGCTGTAGTGCTCCATTGAGCAATACGCCGGGGAGGCGCTGCTGCAGGCCTTCCCAGAGCTGATCGCGCAGGTGCTGCAGCCGGCTGTTGCGTTGATCCCGCTCCTGCAGTGCAAGGCGAGCGGCGGCGGCAAAGCCCACGATCAAGGCGGTCGGCAGGGTGCCGGCCCGAAGCCCCGCTTCCTGGCCGCCCCCCCACTGCAGTGGTTCGATGGCGATGCCCTGCCGCAGCACCAGGGCGCCGATGCCTTTGGGCCCATATAGCTTGTGGGCACTGAGGCTGAGCAGATCAACACCCAGGGCATCAGGGTTGAGTGGCACTGTCCCGAAGGCCTGGGCCCCATCGCTGTGCAGGGTGATGCCATGGCGGCGGCAAACCGCTCCCAGTTGCTCGAGCGGCTGAAGCACACCGATTTCGTTGTTGGCCGCCATCACGCTCACCAGCCGTGTCTCGGCGGTGATCGCCGCCTCCAGTTGTTCGGGGCTGATCAGTCCATCGGGGTCTGGGGTCAGCAGGGTGACACTGAACCCTTCCCGCTGCAGTTGCTTGAGGGGATCGAGCACGGCGTGGTGTTCGCTGGCCACGCTGATCAGATGGGCCTTGCCTAGGGCGCGGGCATGGCCCAGCAGCGCCAGATTGTTGGCCTCCGTCGCACCACTGGTGAACACCATCCGTTCCGGGGTCACCTCCAGAGCCTCCGCCAGCTGACGTCGCGCCAGCTTTACCGCTGCTGAGGCGCTGAGGCCGAGCCGATGCTGACGGCTGGAGGGATTGCCCCATTCCGCACTCCAGAAGGGTGCCATCGCCTCCACCACCTCAGCCGCACAGGGGGTGGTGGCTTGGAAATCAAAGGCGAGAGCGGAGCCGCTCAGGACGAATCAGGCAGATGTTGCGATCATGGTGCTGCATTGCGAACAGCACTGGCATGGGTCTGCGATTGCCGATGGCTCTGCTGGGCTTGGGCGTGTTGATGTTTGTGCAGCCTGTGAGTGGTTTCGATCGTGAGCAGGTGCTGGAGCAGATGCGGCAATCGCGGCCAGCTGATCTCAAGGTGCTGATCGAACGCCCGGCCCCCGTCGGCACTTTGTCGATCGGGATCTATGGGGTGACGCCAGCGCCTTCGGATCCCGATACCCGCAGTTATCAACTGTGGGAGGAGTCGGCGTCAGATCTGAACGTCTATTTCGAGAGCGTCAATTGCTCCACGGCGAAACCTGTGCGGGTCAAACGCACGCCGCTGGCGGTGTATGTGCGCACCCTGAATCCCGGCGGCCCGATCACCGATGTCAACCGGGAGGATCACCTGGTGTGGTGGGCAGCCTGCGTGCCGGAGGTCGCGGGAACCGACCCTGCCACGTTGCGCCAAAAAGCCCTGGATTTGGGCTATTCGACCCTGATTCCCGAACAGCAGGAGCAGTTACCCGCACTAGCCCGATGAGCTCGGTCTCCATACATTGCGACCAGAGCGATTCCGGCCATGAGCGACGCGCCCACTCCAACCGCTGAATCCGTAGAGGCCGCGGCGCCCACGCCACGGCTGCTGCTGGTGGATGACGAGCCGGGTCTGCGCACGGCGGTGCAGGCCTACCTGGAAGACGAAGGCTTCGATGTGACCACCGCGGTGGATGGGGAAGAAGGGTTCGCTAAGGCCCAGCAGATGCTGCCGGATGTGGTGATCAGCGACGTGATGATGCCGCGGCTCGATGGCTATGGCCTGTTGCAGAAGCTGCGGGCGGATGAACGGCTCGGCGGCACCCCAGTGATCTTCCTCACCGCAAAGGGCATGACGGCAGACCGCACCCAGGGCTATCTGGCTGGGGTGGACGACTACATCCCCAAGCCCTTCGATCCCGATGAGCTAGTGGCGCGGGTGCGCAACGTCGCCCAGCGTCAGCAACGGTTGTTGCAGGAAGCGGCGCGCTTCGCTGATACCGACATGGGCCAGATGGCCAAGCAGATCACCGAGATCCGCTCGCTGCTGGCTCAGGCGGAAGCATTGCCCTCCACCGAGCCGGTGGTGCACAGCTTCACGCCGCGGGAGGCGAGTGTGCTGCAGCTGGTGGCAGAAGGCTTGATGAACAAGGAGATCGCCCGTCAGCTGGAGACCTCGATCCGCAACGTCGAGAAGTATGTGAGCCGGCTTTTCAACAAGACGGGCACCTCCAGTCGCACAGAACTGGTGCGTTATGCGTTGGAGCACCGTCTGGTGACTTGAAGGCGGCCGCGCTTAACGACGGCTGGACCTACCGCGACAAGGTGCCGCGGGTCGATGCCGGCAGCTTGGTGAGCGAATGGTTGGCGGATCGCTACCGCCACTCCCATGGGGCAGTGTGGCAGCACAGAATCGCCGCCGGTGAATTGGATTTGAACGGAGCGCTTCTCTCAGAGGATCGAGCGCTGCAGGGCGGAGAGACTCTCTGTTGGCGGCGTCCGCCATGGCTGGAGGAGGCGATCCCCGATCAGTGGGAGACGATCCACGATGACGGTGACCTGTTGGTGATCAACAAGCCCTCGGGTTTGCCGGTGATGCCCGGTGGTGGCTTTTTGCGCCACACCCTCACCGCCTTGCTCGAACCCACCGGGGCGCGGCCGGTGCACCGCTTGGGGCGGTTCACCTCCGGCTTGCAGGTGTGTGCCCGCACGCCACAAACCCGTGCCCTCTGGTCGAAGCAGTTTCGGCCGGCCGGCGGTTGCCGCAAGGTGTATCAGGCCTGGAGCCATCGGGTGCCAGCTTTGGAGTTGGGGCAGTCGCTGACGGTGAGCAGTGATGTGGTGGAACGGCCGCATCCGCTTTTGGGCTGGATCTGGGGGCCGGAACCGCTTGAGGAGGAACCGATCCGCAAACGCCTTTCAGCTCATTCCGAGCTGGAGCTGTTGGAGCGCACGGATGATGCCGATCGATTGCAGGTGACGATCAGCACAGGGCGGCCGCATCAGATCCGTATCCATCTGGCGCAGCTGGGCAGCCCGCTGCTGGGGGATCCGCTGTATCTGCGCAATCGGCAGATATCAACAACATCAACCCCAGGGGATGGCGGGTATCGCTTGCATGCCTGGCGATTGGAAGCGGAGGATTTGACCTTACATAGCTTTGTTTGCTCCCCGGATAATCTGTTTTGATCTTGATGGTGAGCTTGAAACGTTCGTTGTGGCGTGAATCAACCTGCTGCTGCTGAGGAGAAAAGCAGCAGGCGAGTCAGCCTTATCCGAGTCTCGTGAGACCTGCTCTTTTTGTCTCATCCAAGTTGCAATTCCGATCTAGAAATAAAAGTTGGAAACGCCACTGCATCAGCAGTATTGCTATGTCTTCTCTGCGGTTTAAGGCTTCGGTTGCTTTCTCGCTACTCGGTCTTTCTTTGGCAGGAGGAATCGCTTCGGCAGATGAGCCGGTAGCAAAAATTCATTTTACCGCGGATAATGCGTCGCATATCTATTTGAATGGTGAGCGTATTGGCGAAACTTGGGATTGGCGGCAAGGCTTTGAAATTGATACTGCTGGGAGTGACGTTGAATTAAAATCGGGGATTAATGTTTTGGCGATTGCCGGCTGGGATGGCGGGCAAGTTGCTGGCATTAATGGCGAGTTTGAAATGGCAGATGGAACTGTTTTTGGTACATCCAATGTTGAAGGTTGGAAAGTTTATAATGCAGATATAAATCCGACAGCCTGCAAAACCAACAACGGCAATGAAGAGGCTAACAGAACAAATACATGTACGGGGCTTGACTACACAGAGGATTTCGCGAAACAGGATGAAGCGGCTTTAAAGGAAGCATATAAGGTGAAGTGGAATGAATATCCTGATATTCCAGACGGTTGGAATCAGATCGTTTTTGATGACAGTGGCAGTGGTTGGGATCTTCCTGGATCCGACCTTAATAATCCAAAGCCTTGGGGTGATAAAACTCCGGATTCGACCTGGCTTTGGTCGGGTGCAAGAGGGAATGGTAATCAAAGTGATCCCTGGTATTTGAACAATCTATCTCTTTTCAGGTTTACATTCGAATGCAAGGGTGATTATTGTGCAACTGAGGATCAATGGGAACAAGAACTGAGGGTGATTGAGGAGGATGACGATTCTCCTCGCCTCTGGGATGACATCATTTCTGGGGTCGGAAATGAGAGTAGTTCGGAAACAACGCTGCCTGTTTTTATGGGTGGAACCCTATCATTTAAAGGCTTTAATGGCGGAGAATATAGCCCAGATTTTTACGTTGATGATGTTGATGGAAATACCATTAACAGCGAAGGTATTTCCATCAACCTTACTGGTGATCTCACTGGGCCTGGTGGGCTGACGTTTCTTGGATCACCACAAGATCCAGAGGATATAAGAGAAATTAAGCTTAGTGGAAATGTTGACTATACGGGGGAAACTATTGTCTCAACATCTGGTGGTGTTGCTCTAGTTGTCCAAGAAAAGAGTGCAACTCCGAAAGGAGATGTAACCATTAAAGAGGGAGCAATATTGCGGCTGAGAGGAGAGGGTATTGAGCTCGAGGGTGATGTTGTTTCAGAAAAGGGTGGGAAGATTGGTTTTGTTGGTGAGGCTATACGTGTCAAGGGAGATGTCGAATTGGAAGGCGGCCAGACGCTGGTTTATGTGGACGAAAGTCTTCCTAGAGGTATACAAAATAATGATGGTAAATGGACAAGGCCTGAAATTAATGGTGTTATTTCTGGGGCCGGTGGATTGACGAAAACTGGTGAAGGTTTCCTTGTTCTGACTGGAAAAAATACGTATACAGGTCCAACGCGTATAAGCAAAGGTACGCTTTATTTGTCTCGTAAAGCATCATTAGATGAAGAAACCACTGTTGCAATAAAGGAAGGCGCAAGCTTTACGCTCAACACTGATTCTGAGGTTGCTGAGCTAACTGGTGAAGGCGAAGTTAAATTTGATGGTGAATATTCTCTAACTGTTGGTGGCAGTGATCAAGATTTTGAATTTGCTGGAACAGCTCTTGGTGCTGGCGGCTTGACGAAGAAGGGAGATGGAGTAATGAGTTTGTCAGCGATAAATACATACACAGGGGAGACAACGATTGATGGGGGAACGTTGAGGGTGTCTGAATCAGGATCATTGAGTGATGAAACGGCAGTGATTGTCAATAAGGGTGGTGTTTATAGAGTGGAATCAACTGATGAGGTTGGCTCAATTGAAGGTGCTGGCGGCATTGTTATTGCTGAAGGCCAGATGCTGACGGCTGGTGGTCTGGGAATACTTGATTCGGAGACAGAATTTTCAGGTGTGATCTCCGGCGGTGGTGGCTTCACAAAGACTGGTGAGGGTACAACCATCTTCTCTGGCGCTAATACCTATGAGGGGGCCACCACTATCAATGATGGCGTTTTTTCGCTCGCTAATTTCTCTGGCATTCCAGAGAACTCATCCACATTGGTGACTGGAACTGGTCAGCTCGACCTGCGTGCCAATTCGTTGGGTGAGGGTGAATTTAAGATTAATAATCTCAGTATCAAAGAAGGTGGTCGGGTGTACATAAGCCCTGAACGGCCCTTGGTTTCTGAAGAAATTGAACTTGATGCCAACAGCTCTGGATCGGTTTTTCCTGGTGGCATTGTGACGTCCCTAGACGCTCGTAATAATCCACCTATTCGAGTTTCTAAAGAGGATGACAAGGGTTTTGATTACAAGAGTGGTAGCCTAGTTGTTGCGATTCCTCAATCGCTCCAAGATGTTGATTTGGATAAGGATGGCAAGGCACGGTATGAAATTATCGGTGGCAACGTAAAGGGTTCTAAAGAATTAGCGAAAAACACTTTCATTGTTGTTGAGGGCCAGGCTAGAAGTGGCGGTGCTTATCAATTTACTGGCTTGGGTGTAGAGAATGTTGTCGCTGGATTGGGTGCAGTATATGAAGGTTATCTAGAAAAAGGATCGCTCAATCTTATTATTCAGGTGAGCGATAATTTGGATTGTGCCTTATCTCCCAAGGATTGTGAAGATGGTGATGGAAAGGATGAAGGGCCTGTAATGCTTCCGATTCAAATGCCGTCACCCAATCTGGAAACTGGAAATAAGCTTCCAGACACGGATGATGATGGTATTACTGATAATAATGATCGGGATGATGATAATGATGGAATCCCTGATGATAAGGATCGGGATGACGATGACGATGGCATTTTGGATGAAAACGAGCCCGATACTGATGGCGATGGCGTGATTGATGACCTCGATTCAGATGATGACAATGATGGGATTCTTGATGATCAGGAGCCCGATTCCGATGGTGATGGTGTGATTGATGATCTCGACGGGGATGACGATAATGACGGCATCCCTGATAAGAAAGATCCTGATGCGGATGGTGACGGCTATCTAGATCAACTTCCTGGCTGTAAGGAGGGCGATGATTTGTGTGATGTGATTAGTGATATTCCCGGTGATGAAGACAAGGCTTGGGAAGAAGAAGAGGAGGTTGCTGGGGAGATTATTGAAGGTTTGCTCGATGGCT
>NZ_VTLD01000008.1:0-109528 GCF_020514285.1 Synechococcus sp. PH41509
TCGAATTGGCTTGCGTCCAACGCTGGCGGCTGCACTGGTCGTTCTGGGGGGTTGGTTCGGTGCCCCATCAGCCAACGCCCTGATCCCCTACGTCTACCTGCCCACAGAAGAGGAGCTCAAGGGCTCGTCGATCGGCATCGGACGGACCGCTGCACAGCTGCTTCAGCTGGGGCAAGCCAAGGACGCTGCACGACTCGCGGCGCTGGCGGTGCGGCTCAACCCCAATGACGAACGGTTCTGGTCGATCCTGGCGGAGGCTCAACTCCGCAACAACAACCTCGAGGATGCAAGCCGATCTCTGGCCCGCGCCAAGCAGCTGAATCCCGAAAAGGCAGGCCTGTGGTTCGCCGAAGCGGCGATCGCATTGCGGGCAGAACGACCGGACAATGCCGTTCCCCTGATCACCCGCGGACTTCAACTGGATCCGGACAACGCTCCGGCCTATTTCGACCTCGGCAACGCCAGGATCATGCAGGGCGAACTCCCTCTGGCCCTGAAATCATTCGAAAGAGCCACCGCTCTGAAGCCGGAGTTCTGGGAAGCCCTGAACAACCAAGCCCTGGTGCTTTTTGAGATGGGCCAGCGTCAGGAGGCTGTGCGACGTTGGCGCCGCGTGTTGAAGCTGGAGAACAACGCAGAACCGATGCTGGCCCTGGCCGCAGCTCTGCATCAACGGGGTGAGCAGAGCGAAGCGATCCAGCTGGCGTCCACAGCTTTGGCCAAGAATCCCAACTACGTCCTGCCCCTGCATCAAGCGGAACAGCTTTGGGGGGTGCGCATCCGTGAGGCGACGGCACAATTGCTGAGCGAGCCGCAGCTCACCAACAGCGTGGAACGAGCCCAAGCCAACGCAACGTGGAAGAAAAACCAGTGATCATCTGTAGGCTGAGCGCCTTCCGGTCGGAGAACGACAGACCGAATGGCTGAGGAGCGCGTTCAACCGATCGCCCTGCATCAGGAGATGCAGCGCTCCTACCTCGAATACGCGATGAGCGTGATCGTGGGTCGGGCATTGCCCGATGCCCGCGATGGTCTCAAACCCGTCCAACGACGCATCCTCTACGCGATGCAGGAACTGGGGCTGACCCCAGACCGTCCGTACCGCAAATGCGCAAGAGTCGTTGGTGATGTTCTGGGCAAGTACCACCCCCACGGTGATCAGGCGGTCTATGACGCCCTGGTCCGGCTTGTTCAGACGTTCTCCAGCCGTCATCCCCTGCTCGATGGTCACGGCAATTTCGGCTCGGTGGACGACGACCCACCGGCGGCGATGCGGTACACAGAAACCCGTCTGGCACCCATCTCCCATCAGGCAATGCTTGAGGAGATTGGTGAGGACACGGTTGATTTTGCGCCGAACTTCGATGGGTCCCAACAGGAACCCACCGTTCTTCCGGCCCAGCTTCCCTTCCTGCTGCTGAACGGCTGCTCTGGCATCGCCGTCGGCATGGCGACCAGCATCCCTCCTCACAATTTGGGAGAAGTTGTGGATGGTCTGGTCGCCCTGATCCGCAAGCCGGAGCTGAGTGACGAGAAACTGCTGGAACTGATCCCGGGACCCGACTTCCCCACCGGCGGTGAAGTGCTGATCAGTTCAGGCCTGCGGGACACCTACCTGCATGGCCGCGGCAGCATCCCCATGCGCGGCGTCGCCCACACCGAAGAGGTGCAACCCGGCAAAGGGCGCCACAAACGAAATGCCGTTGTGGTCACGGAACTGCCCTATCAGCTCAGCAAGGCCGGCTGGATTGAAAAACTTGCGGAATCCGTCAACGACGGAAAAATCGGCGGGATCGCCGACATCCGCGACGAAAGCGACCGCGAGGGCATGCGCGTGGTGGTGGAGCTGCGCCGCGATGCAGATCCGGAGAAGGTGCTGAAGGATCTGCAGCGTCGAACAGCGCTGCAGAGCAACTTCGGAGCCATCCTGCTGGCCCTGGTTGATGGACAACCCCAGCAGCTTTCGCTGCGCCAACTGCTGCAGACCTTCCTCGATTTCAGGGAACTGACGCTGATCCGGCGCACCAGTCATGCCCTGCGCAAGACCGAAGACCGGCTTGAAGTGGTGGAAGGGCTGATCACTGCCCTAAACAATCTTCAGGCCGTGATCGCCATGATCCAGGAGGCAAATGACGCCGCCTCAGCCCGCGCCAGCCTGATGGTGCGCCTCGACCTCAGCGAACGTCAGGCCGATGCGGTGTTGGCCATGCCCCTGAGGCGCCTGACCGGACTCGAACAGGAAAGCCTGCGCCAGGAGTTGGATGAGCTTCGAGCGGAACGTCAACGCCTCAAGTTGCTCCTGGACAACCGGGACCAACTGCTGGACGCGATGGTGACGGAACTCAAAGGATTGAAAAAACGCTTCAGCACCCCGCGGCGAACACGCTTGGTGGAAGGCGGTGATGCCCTTATGGCCGAACGAGCGGCCAGCCAACGCCCGAACACGGAACTGCTGCGTCAGCAGGCCCTGGCTGCACTGCCCGGAGATGGTCGGGTGCTGATCCAAGCCGATGGACAAGTGAAGATCGTCACCCCCCAGGTGCTGGGCCGGCTGCACCTCAATGATCCCTGCCCCGTTGGTGATGCACCATCTCCGGCACGGGTAATCCTGCCCATCGAACCACCACCGCGACTGCTGGCGGTGAGCGCGGGAGGACGCATCGCCCAGGTGCGCTGGGAATTTGCTGGCCAGCAACCCGGCCCAATTGACCGTTTCCTGCCCACGGGCCTGGACGGCGACCCCATCGTTTCGCTGCTGTCCCTGCCCAGCCAAAACATCGATGAATTGAGTCTCGGCTTGCTCAGCAGCGATGGACGCTTTAAGCGAATCCCCCTCAGTGAAGTCGTGGACCTTTCCGGTCGGGCCACCAGCGTTCTCAAGTTGAAAGAGGGCGTTGAGCTCAACAACGCGGTGATCTGCCGCGACCAGGAAACACTGATGCTGATCAGCAACATCGGTCGCCTGCTGCGGCTGCGCATCAACGAAGAATCCCTGCCGCTGATGGGTCGATTGGCGCAGGGACCCATGACCATGCGATTGCTCCCCGGAGAACAGATCGTCGGAGCCGTCTGCACGGAGCAAGCACCGCTGATGCTGTTCAGCCAACGGGGAATGATCGGCCGCATCGATTGTTCGGGCGTGCGCTACAACCAGAGGGGCGATCTCGGCAGCATGGCGGTGCAGGTTGATGCAGAATCAGATCGCCTGGTGGGCATCAGCGCTGGGCCAGGTCTTGTCGGAGTACGCACTAGCAAGGACCGTCACGGACGTTTAAATCCGGACAACATCACCATGTCAAAACCCGGAGACAAACTGATGGAGAAAATGTCTCTTCAGAGCGGAGAAACCATCGTTGAAGTGATCAACGCCATTCAACCGAATCCCTAAGCCGCGATCAGGAGCTGCAATTCTGCTCGAGCCATTGGAAATAATTTTCGTCAATTCCCCCGGTCACATAGTGGCCATCAAAACAAGACATCTCGAGGTCCTTTATCTCGGTGTTTGCAACAATGCTTTCCAGCAGATTCTCAACGGTCTGGTAGACAACATGATCGGCACCGAGAACATCTGAAATCTCATCACTGGTTCGGCCGTGGGCCAGGAGTTCCGCACGAGTTGGCATGTTGATCCCATAAACATTGGGATAGCGAACCGGTGGAGCAGCCGACGTGAACGTCACCTTGTTGGCACCAGCGCTGCGTGCCATCTGAACAATCTCGCGGGACGTTGTGCCACGAACAATCGAATCATCCACAATCAAGACATTCTTTCCGGCGAATTCAGTACCGAGAGCGTTGAGTTTCTGCCGAACCGACTTCTTACGTTCAGCTTGACCCGGCATGATGAAGGTTCGGCCGACATAGCGGTTTTTGTAAAAGCCTTCGCGATAATCAAGACCCAATTGCTTGGCCACCTGCATCGCCGAAGGCCTTGCTGAATCAGGAATCGGCATCACAACATCGATATCACCCGCAGGCAACGTTTCGGCAATGGTTTGAGCCAAGCGATCACCCATGCGCAGACGGGACTCATACACCGAAATACCGTTCATGACGGAATCCGGCCGCGCCAAATACACGTACTCAAATGCGCAGGGAATCAATCGTGGAGAATCCGCACATTGACGCTGGTGCAAGTTCGAATCAACGTCAATGAACACCGCTTCTCCAGGTTCCACATCACGAACGATCTCGTAGCCGCTGTTTTCAATCACCAGGGATTCACTGGCGACAATCCACTCCTCTCGGCCCTGTTCAGACAACCGCCTGCCGAGAATCAGGGGACGAATTCCATAGGGGTCCCGAAACGTCAGCATTCCGTGGCCCGCAATCAAAGCGATCGCTGCGTAGGAACCCTGAACGCGGTGATGCAGTGATGCCACCGCATTAAACAACTGATCCGGTGTCAGATCACGACCTGTGAGCTGAGATTGAATCTCCGTGGCCAACACATTGACCAGCATCTCCGTATCACTGGTCGAATTGGTGTGACGACGATCAATCTTGAACAGATCCTGCTCAAGCTGATGGGTGTTGGTGAGATTGCCGTTGTGAACAAAAGTGATGCCATAGGGGGCATTCACATAGAACGGCTGAACTTCCTCTTCTGATGCAGCAGCACCACGGGTGGCATAACGAACGTGACCGATCCCGGCATTGCCCAGCAGCTTTCGCATGTCTCGTGTGCGAAAGGCTTCCCGCACACGTCCCCTTTGTTTGTGAACATGGAAGGTGTGATTGTCCATCGTGACAATCCCTGCCGAGTCCTGACCACGGTGCTGAAGCAGAAGCAGATTGTCGTAGATCTGTTGGTTGACTGAGTCAACACAGAACATTCCGATAATGCCGCACATGATGAATCCGAAGTCAGAGAGATAAGGAAGAGAAACGACCGTCAGGCAACGCCTGACTCAATCACTCCGAATGCATCCGTCGGGGCAACGCATCACGGAATACAGCAGCACAGCGTTCCACCTCAAGATCGAGCTGAACAGCTGATTCCGATCGAATCAGCAATCGAGCCTCCGCGGTGACGCTGCCGAGTTGGGTGACGCAGAGCGCTGGATTGGATCCGATCAACTGCTCCCATGCAGGGAGAAATGCGGCATTCACCGACACAATCACCCGGCTGCCGCCTTCGGCGAACAGCACCCGCTCTAGGCGTGCCGAGCCTTTGGACAGCGTCACGCTGATGCCCAGATCAGAGGCGATGCAGGATTCAGCCAACGCCACCGCGAGGCCGCCATCACTGCAGTCGTGGGCGGAGGCCAACAGACCTTGAGCAATGGCCTCGCGCACCAGACTCCCCACCGCTGCTTCAACGGCAAGATCGGGCTTGGGCGGTCGTCCGGACAAGGAACCAAGAGTCTGCTGCTGATAGGCACTGCCGGCCAAACCAAGGCTGGGATCGGCACCATCCTCTGGCGGAACACCAATGAGGAAGATCGCATCGCCGGGCTGTTGCCAGGCCAAGCCAGTCACACGGCTGATGTCATCCACCCCACCAACCATGCCGATCACTGGCGTGGGGTGGATCGGTTGCATCGTGCCGTCGTCCTGTTTGGTCTCGTTGTAGAGCGAGACATTGCCGCCGGTGACGGGGGTATTAAGGGCGCGGCAGGCATCGGAGATCCCGCGGCAGGCCATGGCCAGCTGCCAGAACCCCTTGGGTGTTTCCGGGGACGGGAAATTGAGGTTGTCGGTCACCGCCAGGGGCTCCGCCCCCACACAACTCAGGTTGCGTGCCGCTTCGGCGACAGCCGCCTGAGCGCCGCGTTCGGGATCCAGGGCAACCCAACGGTTGGGGCAGTCCACCGTGGCGGCAACACCACGATTGGATGCAGCCATGGATCCATCGCCCTGCTGGGGTCTCAAACGCACCACAGCGGCATCAGCTGCACCGGACGAAACCACCGTGTTGGCCAGCACCTGCTGGTCGTACTGACGGTGAACCCACTGCTTGCTTGCAATGGTGGGGTCATCCAGAAGCTGCAGCAGGGCTGCCGCGGCATCGCTCAGCTCCGGAAGCTCCTGCTCGGTCCAACCCCAGAGCGCCTGAAGGTCTGCCGGGGGCTCCTGCAAGAGGGCATGTTTTTCAATCGGCGTGTCATCGGCAAGAGCCGTGGCCGGCACCTCAGCGGCGACGGCACCGTGATGCAACACCCGCACAATCGGTTCCTGGAGCACCTTGCCCACAACCGCCGCCTGCAAGCCCCAGCGACGGAACCGCTGCATCAAGGCATCCTCCCGGCCAGCCTTCACCACAAACAACATCCGTTCCTGAGATTCCGACAACAGGAACTCGTAGGCCGTCATCCCGGTTTCACGGGCCGGAACACGGTCCAGGTCCAGTTCCACCCCCAGGCCCCCTTTCGCAGCCATTTCCGAACAGCTGCAGGTGAGACCAGCGGCGCCCATGTCCTGAGCGGCCACCACATCACCACTGGCGAACGCCTCAAGACAGGCTTCGATCAGCCCTTTCTCCAGAAACGGATCACCCACTTGAACGGCGGGGCGATCATCCAGGGAATCAGCACTGAGCTCAGCGCTGGCAAAGCTGGCTCCCCCCATACCGTCCCGACCCGACCGGTGGTGCTGCCCACGTACACCACAGGATTGCCGACGCCGATCGCGCCGGATTTGACGATCTCCTCGGTCTCCATCAACCCGAGGGCCATGGCATTCACCAGCGGATTGCCGGAATAGGAGGGATCAAAAGCCACCTCACCACCCACCGTCGGCACCCCAACGCAGTTGCCGTAATGGGCAATGCCCGCCACAACACCTTCCATCAGGCCAACGTTGGCGGGATCCTCAAGGGGACCGAAGCGCAGGGCATTCAACAACGCGATCGGACGGGCTCCCATCGTGAAGATGTCGCGAAGGATGCCGCCCACCCCTGTTGCGGCCCCCTGAAAGGGTTCAACGGCGGAGGGGTGGTTGTGGCTTTCGATCTTGAAGGCCAACCGGTGGCCCCCTCCGAGATCGACCACGCCGGCATTTTCTCCAGGTCCTACCAAAATGCGCGGTCCCTCAGTGGGAAAACCACTCAGCAAGGGCCGGGAATTGCGATAGCAGCAATGTTCGGACCACATCACACCGAACATGCCCAACTCAGCTCGGTTCGGCTCGCGAGCGAGCCGTCGACAGATCTCATCCCAGTCACTGGGCTTAAGCCCTTCCTGCTTCAGAGCTGCAGCTATGTCGTACGCAGGGGAGGAAACCACGAATCGCGGAGCACCTCCCCCCAGTGTTGCCGACCGACCGTCAGACCCAGGGGTCTTCGTCCTGTCGGCGGCGGGGAGACGGAGTTTCCTCCCAGCTGTCGTCGTCCCAGACCTCAGATTCACGCTCAGAGACGGCCTCTGATTCGACGTCCCCTAGCGAAGAGCGGATGGGCTCTGGCCGCAGATCATCCATTGGCGAGTCCTCCAACCAACCCTCCAGGCGATCGCCGGCCCGGTCACCCATGACGCGCAACTGGTCCCGCCAACGTTGGGTGCGTTGGAGCAGGTCCTGACGGACACTGGCGCGGGCCATCGGCAAATCATCCAATCCCATCAGGGCGCTTTGAATCTGGCCCGGTTGCTGGTCAAGGATGCGATCCGGAGCCAAACGCCAGCGGGAACTCCCTGGAAGTCGGGGGTCACTGCGGGCGATCAGATAGTGAAGAATCGCGCCGTCCGCTGGTCGGAAATCAAGATCAACAACGCTGCCGATGCGCTCACCATCACGATCCAGCAACGTTGCCTCCATCAAAGTCGGCAAGCGTTCCAGCATTACCTGATCGGTGACCGCCGGTTCGCCGCGCACAAACACCTGCTGATCCGTAAAACCACAACATTGGTTCAAACGCCAGACATCGCGAGACATACGCAGAGCTGACGGTCGGCTGACCCAACCCAGCAACCGATGCACAGGCGGATGCATCCAGGCCATCACCCCAGGTCCGTGATCCAAGCCCAGATCACAACGGACGGTATGACTCAGAAGATCACTGAGGAGAAGCTGATCCGGAAGAGACACATCAGGAACGAATCTGAACGGGCATTACCAGATACGTGAAAGCTTCAGACGTTTCATCGGAACGAAGCACAGCCGGCGTGGTGGGTGCATTGCAGTGCAGAACAATCCGATCAGAACCCATGGCCTTGAGACCATCCAGCAAATAACGAACATTGAAAGCAATCTGCATGGCATCACCATCAAGGCTGGCTGGTAGTGACTCAGAGCCGCTGCCCACATCCTGTGCATCAGCACTGATCAACACAACACCTTCCTCAGGCTGACTGCTGAATTTCACGACGTTGTTGTGTTGATCAGCAAGAACAGCAATGCGTTCCAGAGCAGCAATCAATGAACGACGATCCATCCCGAACGTGCGGGTGAATCCATCGGGAATCAACTGGCCGTAATTGGGGTACGTGCCCTCCAGCGTGCGACTGGTGACCATCTGGTCGGCAGCGAGAAACACCACTTGGCCTCGATCACAAAACAAACTGACGGGTTCATCGGAACGCCAGGACGCCATCAAACGCTCGACCTCTCGAAGAGAACGTGCGGGGAGGGTCACCGCGAAACCCTGTTCATCAACGGCATCAGCAATTGCCGCATCCTGCAGAGCGTCGTCAACATTGAGCACAGCAAGGCGGTGTCCATCGGTGGCAGCAGCTTCTAGAGCCCGCTGGTTGAACTTCAAATGAACACCGGTGAGCAGTTGCTTCGCTTCATCGCCGCTGCTCGCGAACAGGGTGCCCTTGAGCGCCTGCACCAACCGTTCAGGCTGAAGTTTGAGTGTCATGCCGCTCTCCACCATCGGGAGATCGGGGTAGTCATCAGCACTCATACCGCGCATCTGATAGCTGCCACTGAGGCTGGTGAGCTGAACCTGCTCGCCGGCATCCTCTACCGCGAGAGTGACCGGAGAATCGCTGGATAAACGGGAGACAATCTCTCCCAGCAATCGGGCCGGAAGCGTGATCGCTCCACTGGTTTCCACACTGGCGGCGAGAGAGGTCTGAATCCCCAGACTCAGATCGAACCCCGTCAGGCTGAGGCGATTGCTTCCAGCATCGGCCGTAAGCAACACATTGGCCAAAACCGGATGGGTGGGCCGGGTTGCCACCGCACGGCTCACCAATTGCAAGGCGCTATTCAGTTCGGACTGTGAACAGACCACCTTCATCGTCCTGACGACCTGAGTGCGCTGAGGTGCCCCACCGTTTCACAGGCTGAGGGGAAGTGCAATGGCCAGCGCAACGGGATCCTCTTTTCGGCTGTTTTGTTCTTATGGATTTAAAAAAATAAAAATAAAACAGTCGTAGTAGGGCCTGGGGAAAAGGGGGAAAGCTGCTTGAAAGTCAGTGGTCAAGAGAGTTCTGCTTCACCAATGCTTGAGGAGAATTTTTTACGGAATGGGGAGTGCAGACCTGTTTTCCACGTCTTCACAGCAGGTGGAAAACCATCCACTTGGCTGGAGGAGTTGTTTTCACTTGTTTTCCACAGCGTGTGCATTCGGTTTTTGGTTGTTTTCTGCAGCCGCTTTGTCGGCTGGTTTTGTCCAATGGCCATGAAAAAGCCCCCGTTGGGGGGCTGGAGGACTTCGATGGAGCTGTTTTAGAAGCCCATGACATTTGCAACGGTGTCGAGATCGGGATTGAGGTCGGTGTGGAAGGCGGCGTCGTTGTTGCTGATGGCGCAGTCGGGATCCTTGAGGCCGTTACCGGTCAGAACGCAGACCACCGTTGAGCCAGCTGGTACTTCATCCTTGCGTTTGAGCAGGCCTGCCACAGATGCAGCACTGGCGGGTTCGCAGAAGATTCCCTCCTGGCCGCCCAAGAGTTTGTAAGCCTCAATGATTTCCGCATCGGTGACATCCAGGAACGCTCCTTTGCTGGCTTCGCGTGCCGCCAGGGCCTTGGCTCGGTTGACCGGGTTGCCGATGCGGATGGCTGTGGCGATGGTTTCGGGGTCCGTCACCGTTGTGTTGTTCACCAGAGGAGCTGATCCGCTGGCCTGGAAGCCCATCATCCGGGGCAGGTTCCGGCTCCGGCCCGCCTGCTGATATTCCTGAAAACCCATCCAATAGGCGGTGATATTTCCCGCGTTGCCCATGGGAATGCAAAGCCAGTCGGGTGCGTCTCCGAGGGCATCCACGATTTCGAAAGCAGCCGTCTTTTGGCCCTGAAGCCGGTAGGGGTTCACCGAGTTCACCAGGGTGACCGGATACTTCTCCGCCGCTTCCCGAACGATGTCCAGGGCACGATCGAAGTTGCCGCGGATCGCTAAGACCTCAGCGCCATACACCAGAGCTTGAGCCAGTTTTCCCTGGGCGACATAGCCATCAGGGATCAACACGAAGGCCCGCATTCCTCCCCGCCGGGCATAGGCCGCTGCTGCTGCACTGGTGTTGCCTGTGCTTGCACAGATCACCGCTTCACAACCGGCTTCCTTGGCTTTGCTGATGGCCATGGTCATGCCCCGGTCCTTGAAGGACCCTGTGGGATTCAGGCCGTCATATTTCACGAACACTTTCACGCCCTTGCCGATCTGTTCCGCAATCGACGGCACGGGAATCAGAGGAGTGGCTCCCTCCTGAAGGGTGATCACCGGGGTTGCATCGGTGACGGGAAGCCAGCTGCGATAGGCCTCAATCAGTCCAGGCCAGTCCTGCATCACAGGGGTGGCAGTGAAACGCCGACGGAGGTTCTGAAACAGGGACACCGGCTGGGATGGGGGGATTTCCGGAATCTAGGCGGCGTCCGTTTAGGAATTGGTCAGGGTTGCGCGTCCTTCAGTCCGTCCAAGGGGGAGTCGGAGAAAAACTGCACCAGGCCGGCAATTGATTCTGCTTTCTCAATCACCCCAAACAAAGCTGGCAGGTTCACCGCCATAACGGCATTGGGATACCCCTTCAGAAAGCTCACAGCGGTGAGGCCTTCCTCGCTTTGCAATCCACTGATCACCCCTGCTCGGATCGCCGGAACACTGACCTCGGGTTCCGGTGTGTAGATGGGGTAGATGATGCGTGAAGCACGGCGCAGGATGGCTTCACCGATCCGTGTATTGATTAAACGGCTGGTAAGCACTAGCGGAAGTTCGAGGCTCTGATTGAGCATCCGCGATACCTCCTGAGGGTTCTGCTCGGACAGTTCAAGCAGATTGCCCAGCAGGCCGATGCCTTCACCGGTCTCGGCCAGGTGTTCAAATTCCTTGACGGGAATCGAGCGGCGGAAGGCACCACTGACAAGGGCTACATCCGTGGCGGCATGCAGAGGTTGCATGACGCTGCTCCAACCGATTCCAAGTCCTGCCGCCACGGCCAGCAGTGACGAACGGGTGAAGGGCTTGAGAAGCATCACGCTGACGGTGTTCTCAGGAACTTAGGCAGGAACTCCAGCGGCGACCCGTACCAGGCGGACAACTCCTCGTTCGGCCAGCCCTTGAGCCACCTGGAATCCCATACGGCGGGTGTCCGGCTCATTCAGAACTCTGGGCATCCGACGCAGCAGAAGTTCCGGTTTGAACCCCGGCAATGACTGCAACACCTGAATCAATTCTCGTACTGGCTCCAGTTGCATCAGTGGATCCGAGAGCCCTGGAGGCGTCTGGGCGATGGCGGAGGGTTGCAGTCGTTTGGGTAGACGTCGACCCAGGCGCTGCATCGTGGACCACCCCAGAGCGTCCAGTCTCTCCACGGCGGCAGTCACCAATTGATCCCGAAGTAGTCCCGCCTTGGGAGAGAACAGGAAGTCGAGCAGTTGGTCGAGTAGCGCTTCCAGGTCCAGTTGGGCCTGACTTGCAGCGCTAGACACAAGATTTTCTAGACGGGTCCAGCGGAAGGCGTCTCCGTCGAACAGCATCTCCTTGAGGCTCTGACGTAATTGCGGATCCGGGTCTTCCATCAGCCGCCGCGCGAAGTAGGGATACGCCGCACCGAGGATCTTGAAGTTCGGATCCACACTCAAAGCGATGCCCTCGAGGGTGACCAGTGACCGAATGATTAGGGCGTAATAGGGCGGCACCTGGAACGGGAATTTGTACATCACACCAGACATGTCATCGGTGACCGCTTTGAAATCCATGCGGTTGACGCCGGCTTCCAACGCTTGGCTGAAGACCTTCTCAAAGGCCGGAACAATCGGTTCCAGGTTCACGTCTTCCGCCAGGAAACCAAGGGTGACGAAGTCTTTGGAGAGTTTCCCGAAGTTCCGGTTCACCAGATGAACAACCGCCTGAATCAAGCCCGTGCGTGACTCGCGGCTGACCTCGCTCATCATCCCGAAGTCGAGATAACAGAGGCGTCCGTCCTCGAGGGCCAGGAGATTGCCGGGGTGGGGGTCGGCATGGAAGAAGCCATGCTCCAGCAACTGCTGAAGGCTGCAATTCACGCCCACCTCCACCATGTCGTCTGGATCTACACCGAGTTCTCGAACGGCATCAAGATTGGTGAGTTTGACGCCGTCGATCCATTCCATCGTCAGCACGCGGCGACTGGTGGCGCTGCGGTAGATCGTCGGAACAGCGATTCGAGGGTTGTGCTGATGCAGCTCAGCGAAGGTCTCAGCGTTCGAGGCCTCGTTGAGATAGTCCATTTCTTCGAACACCCGTCGCCCCAGTTCGTCGATCAAGGCGACGAGGTCGCTGCGGATCAGTCCGATGTTGCTGTTCAGCCAGGCTGCGATGTTGCGCACGATGTACAGATCCAGGGTGATCTGTTCGCGCAGGCCGGGGCGCTGCACTTTCACCGCCACCCTGGCGCCACCCTTGAGGGTTCCCTTGTGCACCTGTCCCAGGGAGGCGGCGGAAATCGGATCCCGGTCGAGCTGCTCGAAAATGTCATCCACCGGTGCCTCCAGATCGTCCTCGATGCAGGCCATGGCCAGGCCGCTGTCGAAGCCAGGCAGTTGGTCTTGCAACTGGGCCAATTCCTCCAACAGCAGCGGCGGGACGATGTCTGGTCGGGTGGAGAGTGCTTGGCCGGCCTTGATGAAGGCGGGGCCGAGATCCACCAGCAGTTCTGCGCACTCTCGGGCTCGATCCCGGGCCCGTTGCTCGTCTTTCAGTAACTGGAAGATCCAGTCGAAGGCGACGCCAAGAAGCAACAGGCCAATGGGCACCAGGGTTTGCCAGAGCCGTCGGATCAGCCGCTGGGGATGGCCGGCATAAATACGTGTGATGGCGGCGGGGTCGTACTCGAGCAACCCCGCGGCTTCGATGAAATCCCCGAGCTCCTGCGCCATCAATTCATCGGGATGTCCGACACCCCTTCTAAACGAACCGAGCTGCCGCTACGGTCGGCATCATCACAGGGCTGGACGTGCTCACCGGTCTGCTGCTGCAGAACATTGCTCTGATCGAGAGTCTTGAACTGGAGTTCAGCTCGGGCTTCACGGTGCTCACCGGTGAGACCGGAGCAGGGAAGTCGATTCTTCTTGATGCCCTCGATGCGGTTCTCGGTGGAGCCCAGGGGGCCACTGGTATTCGTCTGCTTCGCGCTGGGGTTGATCGAGCCAGGATTGAGGCTGCATTTCAACTCAGCCCATCCCTTGAACAGTGGCTGGTTGCGGCGGAGTTTGACCCAGAAGAGGAGCTCCTGATTAGCCGTGAGTGGAAACGGCAAGACGGTGATCGCTTCTCCAGTCGCTGCCGTCTGAACGGCAGCACGGTGAACCGTCAGCAGTTGCTTGAGCTCAGACCACTGCTGATTGATCTCACCGTTCAAGGCCAGACCCAGTTGTTGTCACGCGCTGGCCAACAACGTCTTTGGTTGGACCGTCTCGGTGGTGCTCCGCTGGCCGAGGTCAAGGTTCAGGTGGCTGATGCCTGGAGCAAATGGCGCCTGGCTGCTGATGCTCTGATGGCCCTCGAGCAGGAGCAGCAGCGTTCCGAACAGGAGCGGGCTGAACAGGAGGAGCAGCTGGAGCAGCTGCAGGCTGCCGATCTGGAAGACCCCGACGAACAGGAGCGGCTTGAACAGGATCAGGACCGCCTTGTTCATGGCGTGAGGCTGCTGGAGGGGCTAGCCGTGCTGTTTGGGCGTCTCCGTGATGGCGCGGATCAGGGGCCTTCTCTGCAGGATCATTTCGCGGTGTGCATCCAGGAGCTGCAGGCCATGGCCCAGCTGGATGGTTCCCTTGAGTCCCTGCGGGATCAGGCTCTGGATCTCGAGGCTGGTGTGGATGCTTTGTTGCGTTCCCTCGATCAGTACGGTCTTGCACTCGAGAGCGATCCAGACCATCTCGAGCGGATCCAAGACCGCTTGTCGGTTTTAAAACGCCTGCAGCGCCGCTATGGCCTTGATCTGGCCGGTTTGATTCAGCGTCGAGATGACCTGTTTCATCGTCTGGGTGCTGAGGGATTCGCGGCGGATCTCGCTCGCTTGCACCAGGACGAGAACGACCGACGCCAGACGCGTGATCAGGCCAATGCGGCGCTGCATCGCGAGCGTTCCAATGCGGCGGAGGCTCTGGAGGCCTCGTTGCTGGACTTGTTGCCTCCCATGGGGCTGGCCAACGTGCGTTTCAAGGTGGATCTCACCCTCTGTGATCCCGCTGAGCATGGTGCGGATGCTGTGCAGTTCCTGTTTTCTGCCAATCCCGGCCAGCCGATGGCACCGTTGACGGAGGTGGCGTCTGGGGGTGAGATGTCCCGTTTTCTGCTGGCGCTCAAGACCACTCTTGCCGCTGTGGATGGGTCCAGCACGCTGCTGTTCGATGAGATTGATGCCGGCGTCAGTGGACGCGTCAGTGGAGCGATGGCGAATCTCCTTCAGACTCTGGCCCGTCAGCGTCAGGTGTTTTGCGTCACCCACCAACCGCTTGTGGCAGCGGCTGCTGATCACCATTTCCGGGTCAGCAAGGATGTGGAGGACGGCGTGACCCATTCGCGAGTGTCCCGACTGCGGGACACCCAGGAACGTCGCCAGGAGCTGGCTGATCTCGCTGGTGGCGATCGGGCCGATGCCTATGCAGCCAGCCTGCTGGACCATCGAACAGCTTGAAGGCTTCGGTTCTTCCTAAGCTTTTGGGCCTTCCAACGGGTCCTGATGGCGCGAGCTGCTGCCAAAATCACTGACTCAGCTGACCCGCTGGCCAATCAGGATGACGTGATTCGGGTGAGGGGTGCTCGACAGCACAACCTCAAGAACGTCGACGTCACGATTCCACGCAACAAGCTGGTGGTCTTCACCGGGGTGAGTGGCAGCGGCAAGAGTTCGCTGGCGTTCGACACGATCTTTGCGGAAGGGCAGCGCCGTTATGTCGAAAGTCTGTCGGCTTACGCCCGGCAGTTCCTAGGCCAGGTGGACAAGCCCGATGTGGATGCCATCGAAGGGTTGTCCCCCGCGATCTCCATTGATCAGAAATCCACCAGTCACAACCCGCGCTCCACGGTGGGCACCGTTACGGAGATCCAGGACTACCTCCGTTTGCTGTTCGGCCGGGCTGGCGAACCCCATTGCCCCAAATGCGGTCGCTCGATTAAGCCGCAGAGCATCGACGAGATGGTCGATCAGATTCTTTTGTTGCCGGAGGGGACCCGGTATCAATTGCTGGCGCCAGTGGTGCGTGGCAAAAAGGGCACCCACACCAAGCTGATCAGTGGCCTGGCGGCTGAGGGTTTTGCTCGGGTGCGCATCAACGGTGAGGTGCGCGAACTGGCCGACAACATTGAACTCGACAAGAACCACAGCCACAACATCGAGGTGGTGGTCGATCGCCTTGTGTCCCGTGAGGGGGTGCAGGAACGGCTGACCGATTCGTTGCGCACGGCTCTCAAACGTGGCGATGGTTTGGCGCTTGTGGAGGTCGTGCCCAAGAAAGGTGAGGAGCTTCCCGACGGCGTTGAACGGGAACGGCTCTACTCCGAGAACTTCGCCTGCCCCGTTCACGGCGCTGTGATGGAGGAACTATCGCCGCGACTGTTTTCGTTCAACAGCCCTTACGGCGCCTGTGAGGCTTGCCATGGCATCGGGCATCTACGCAAATTCACAGTGGACCGGGTGATTCCGGATCCCAGTCAGCCCGTTTATTCCGCCGTTGCCCCTTGGGCAGAGAAAGACAACAGCTATTACTTTTCACTGCTGTTCTCGGTTGGTGAAGCCTTCGGCTTTGAGATCAAGACCCCATGGAATGAGCTCACGGATGAACAGCGGGATGTGCTGCTCAACGGAAGCCGTGAACCGATTCTGATTCAGGCCGATAGCCGGTATCGCAAGGGCAAAGGGGGATACACCCGCCCTTTCGAAGGCATTCTTCCGATTCTCGAGCGGCAGCTTCGCGATGCCAGCGGTGAAGCCCAACGGCAGAAGTTGGAGAAGTATCTCGAGCTCGTACCTTGCGAAGCCTGTGGCGGTCAGCGGCTCCGACCGGAAGCCCTGGCTGTGACGGTCGGTCATTACCGGATTCCAGAACTCACTGCTGTCAGCGTCGGTCAGACCCTGGAACGGATCGAAAAATTGATGGGCGTTGGTGCCTATGAGGGTTCAGAGCCTTTATTGAGTCCCCGTCAGATTCAGATCGGTGATCTGGTGCTCAGGGAAATCCGCCTGCGCTTGAAGTTTCTGCTGGATGTCGGTCTGGATTACCTCAGCTTGGATCGTCCGGCGATGACGCTCTCCGGCGGTGAGGCCCAGCGCATTCGGTTGGCCACCCAGATCGGCGCTGGTCTCACAGGGGTGCTTTACGTGCTCGATGAGCCGAGCATCGGCCTGCACCAGCGGGACAACGATCGTCTCCTGAACACTCTGGTGAGGCTCAGGGATCTTGGAAACACCCTGGTGGTGGTGGAACACGATGAAGACACCATCCGTGCTGCAGATCACGTGGTGGATATCGGTCCCGGTGCCGGCGTCCATGGTGGCCACATCGTGGCCGAGGGAAGTTTTGATGACTTGGTTGCGAGCAGCGAATCCCTCACCGGTGCCTATCTGAGCGGCCGCCGTTCCATTCCCACGCCGGCGGAACGCCGCCAGAGCGGTTCACGTTCCCTCAAGCTGATCGATTGCAATCGCAACAACCTCAGGAACGTTTCGGTTGAGTTTCCACTGGGACGGCTGGTGTCCGTCACCGGTGTAAGCGGCAGCGGCAAGAGCACCCTGGTGAATGAGCTTTTGCATCCGGCTCTGGAAAACGGCCTGGGTTTCAAAGTCCCCTTCCCGCAGGGTGTTGGGGAGCTGCGGGGGCTGAAGTCGATCGACAAGGTGATCGTGATCGATCAGAGCCCGATTGGACGGACGCCCCGATCCAATCCGGCCACCTATACCGGTGCCTTTGATCCGATCCGGCAGGTGTTCGCTGCCACGGTGGAGGCGAAGGCCCGTGGTTACCAGGTGGGGCAATTCAGTTTCAACGTGAAGGGCGGCCGCTGTGAGGCCTGTCGCGGTCAGGGCGTGAACGTGATTGAAATGAACTTCCTGCCGGACGTCTACGTTCAGTGCGATGTCTGCAAGGGCGCTCGGTTCAACCGCGAAACCCTGCAGGTCAAATACAAGGGTTACACCATTGCTGATGTGCTCCAGATGACGGTGGAGCAGGCCGCTGAGGTGTTCGATGCGATTCCTCAGGCTGCAGATCGGTTACGCACGCTGGTTGATGTGGGCTTGGGCTACGTCAAACTTGGTCAGCCGGCGCCAACTCTTTCGGGGGGTGAAGCCCAGCGGGTGAAGTTGGCGACGGAATTGTCACGGCGGGCCACCGGCAAGACCCTCTATCTGATCGATGAGCCCACGACCGGCCTCAGCTTTTACGACGTGCACAAGCTGATGGACGTGATGCAGCGATTGGTGGACAAGGGCAATTCAATCATCTGCATTGAGCACAATCTCGATGTGATCCGTTGCAGTGACTGGGTCATCGATCTCGGCCCTGAAGGTGGTGATCGTGGAGGCGAGATCTTGGTCACGGGGACTCCAGAGGAGGTTGCCCAGCACCCCACCAGTCACACAGGCCGTTATCTCAGCCGGGTTTTGGAGCAGCATCCCCCTGAACTTCCCGTTCCCCTGGCAGCTTGATGGCTCGACTTCGGACACACCTAGCCGCCCTGGCTTTTGGCATGTCGCTTGCCCTCAGCGGGGGTCCCGCTTCAGCATTGGAGCGGCTGGTGTTGCGACTGCCGTTCCTGGAAACGGAGATCACGATCAACTTCGATGACGGTGAGTCCGCTGAACAATTGATCCAGTCCAGTCCGGATCTGCAGGATCTGGAACTGGCCAGTGGTGGCAAGTTGTCGCCGCTGTTGCGCCAGGTGTTCCTCACGCCACTGCCCTTGGAAACCAAGGCGTTGCTGGCGGGATCGACCGGTCAGCCGCTTCTGGAGCAGGCCCTCCATGCGGCGACGCAGGTGGTGGCTCTTGAAGGAGTTGAGCCGGATGTGAGCGGGCGGATGCTGACCGAGGCCCTGATTCATGCTGAACGCCGGGGGCAACCCAACATCCTTGGTTTTTTGCGGGAGTTGCCTGGGGAACAGGCATCGATCGATCTGTCGCGTCTCGCTGAGGTGGCCAATCGGCTTAAAACCAATCTTGAGGAGGGGGTTGCTTTAGCCCGTTCCGTTGAGCCCGCATCCGTGACGGCTGCTCTGCGGGGGCCACTGCGGCCCAGTTGGTCCCGTGAGGTTGTTCAGGTGCCTGTGCCCCATCGGCCGAAACCCCTGCGGGTTCTGATGCTTCAGCCTGCAGCGCCTGGGAATGGTCGCTTGGTCTTGATTTCCCACGGGCTCTGGGACGATCCGGAATCCTTTGAAGGTTGGGCTGAGGTGCTGGCTGCCCATGGCTACACCGTGCTGCTGCCAGACCACCCCGGCAGCGATCTCAATCAGCAGAAGGCGATGCTCGCTGGTGATGCGCCGCCGCCGGGGCCTGAAGAATTGCGTCTTCGGCCCCTTGATGTGTCCGCTTTGTTGGATGCCATCAGTTCAGGACGTTTTCGGCCAGGGGCCAACTTGAACACCGATGCCGTAGCGGTGGTGGGTCATTCCTGGGGAGCCACCACCACGCTTCAATTGGCCGGTGGTGTTCCTATTGATTACAGACTCAAAGCCCGTTGCAACGACCTCAAGGATCCGGAGCGAAACATCAGCTGGGTGCTCCAATGCAGTTGGCTGTCCGGGGTTAACCAAGCCGCTGTTGCCGATCCAAGGGTCAAGGCTGTTGTGGCCGTCAGCCCGCCTTTGCGTTTGTTGTTCGACGGCAGCCGCTTGGAGAGCCTTCCAGCCAAGTTGTTGCTGATCAGCGGTACCCGTGATTGGGTGGTGCCTTCGGGTCCGGAAGCCATCGCTCCGATGCGTGAGAGCAAGGCCGTGCGGTTTGGTCACCGCTTGGTGTTGGTGCAGGGTGCCGACCACTTCAGCCTTCGTAATTTTCAAGGTGAGCCGTCCCCCGCACAGGTTGGGCCGCCCATCCTTGGCTGGATCAATGAGCAGCTTGAGGTGGATGGCGCGATCACCTTCTCCAGGGGTGGTTGGGGTGACGAACAGGGCAGTCTGGTCGACGTGAGCGACCGCCTCTGACGTTGCCGGGTTGTTACATACAGCAGTTGGCATGAGTGCAGTTTCTTGAGCTCAGATCACCTGCTAGACAAAGAGAGTCGGCTTTTTTTAGCTGTTTGATTTGCGTGCCTTCTAAGGTTTTTTTCATTTTTTAGCTCTTCTTCCGCCTCTAAAGAAAAACCAACGGCACTGAATTTGTGTCCCGTTGTTGTTTGTGAGGTGAGCGAATGGGGATCCGGTTGTTGCATCTGCATCTTCACGGTCTGTTTCGTTCCCATGAGCTCGAACTCGGACGGGATGCTGATACCGGTGGCCAGACGCTGTACGTTCTTGAGCTTGCGCGCAGCCTTGCTCAGCGGGCCGAGGTCGAGCAGGTTGATGTAGTGACGCGGTTGATTCAGGACCGTCGTTTTGATCTCGACTACAGCAAACGGGAGGAGGTCATTTGTCCGGGTGCCCGCATCCTGCGTTTCCCATTCGGACCGAAGCGGTATCTGCGGAAGGAGCTGCTTTGGCCCCATCTCGAGGAAATGGCTGATCAGCTGGTGGAACATCTGAGCCAGCCTGGTCAGAGGGTGGACTGGATTCATGCCCATTACGCCGATGCCGGCTTGGTGGGTGCTCTGGTCAGTCAGCGGCTGGGAATTCCGCTGGTTTTCACAGGGCATTCCCTTGGCCGGGAGAAACAGCGCCGTCTTCTGGCTGGTGGTCTGGATCGCTCCCAGATTGAGCAGACCTATGCCATCAGCCGACGCATCGACGCCGAAGAGCGCGCTCTGGCGCAAGCCGATCTGGTGATCACCAGCACCCGTCAGGAAGCCGATCAGCAGTACTCGCGCTATGGCCACTTTCAGGCGGCTCAGGCAGAGGTGGTCCCCCCCGGGGTCGATGCCACACGGTTCCATCCCCACGGTTCGTCGCAGGAATGCTCTGCTGTGGAATGCCTCTTGCAGCCTTTCCTGAGGGAGCCAGATCGCGCACCCCTGCTCGCGATTTCCCGTGCGGTTCGTCGCAAGAACATTCCTGCGCTTGTGGAGGCCTATGGCCAGTCACCGGTCCTACGGCAGCGTCACAACCTCGTGCTTGTGCTGGGCTGTCGGGATGACCCGCGTCAGCTCGAGAAGCAGCAGCGCGATGTGCTTCAGCAGGTGTTCGATCTGGTGGATCGCTTTGACCTCTATGGCCAGGTGGCTTATCCCAAACAACACAGTCGTGCCCAGATTCCTGCTCTGTATCGCTGGGCTGCCCGTCGTGGCGGGTTGTTTGTGAATCCGGCTTTAACGGAACCCTTCGGACTCACCCTGCTGGAGGCCGCGGCCTGTGGTTTGCCGATGGTGGCGACCGACGATGGGGGGCCACGGGATATCCAACACCGTTGCGACAACGGTCTGTTGGCAGACGTCACCGATCCTGGGGCACTTCAGGAAGCCCTGGAACTCGCCGGCAGTGACGCACCCCGTTGGCGACGTTGGAGTGACAACGGGGTCGAGGCGATCAGTCGTCACTTCAGTTGGGATGCCCATGTGTGCCAATACCTCGCCCTGATGCAGCAAAGGATTCGTTCGACACCTGTTCGAGCGTTGTCGGTGGTGCGGCGACCTAGTCCTGTTTCCAGGCTCCTGGCGTTGGATCTCGACAGCAGTTTGGAGTTGCCGGAGGAAAGCTCCCTTGCGCATCTGCGCGATCGGCTTCAAGCCGAACCCTTTGCTGCCTCGACAGGATTGGTGATCCTCACGGGGCGCTCCCTGGCTCAGGCGCGTCAGCGCTACCACGAGTTGCATCTTCCCGATCCCAAGGCCTGGATCTGCAGGGCTGGAACCGAGATTCACCATGGTCTGGATCGCAAAGCGGACCCCGTCTGGGCGCAGCGGATCAGCGAGGCCTGGGATCGCGATGCTGTTCTTGCAGCAATGGGCCAACTGCAGGAACACATCCAGCTTCAGGACCTTGATCATCAAAGTCGTTTCAAGGTCAGCTACTTGTTGCGTGCTTCCAACCGCGGGTTGATCGGGTTGGCCCGTCAGTGCTTGCGGCGCCATGCTTTGCAGGCTGAACCCCAGCTCCGCTGCCACTGGTTCTTGGATGTTCTGCCGCAGCGCGCCTCCCGCAGCGAGGCCATCCGCTTCCTGGCTCAGTCTTGGGGGCTCCCCCTGGAGCGGGTACTTGTGGTGGCAAGTCAGCAGGGGGATGGAGAGTTGCTGGATGGTTTACCCGCCACGGTCGTGCCTGCGGATCACGATCCTTGTCTGTTGGGTCATCGGTCTCAGCAGCGGGTCTACGTGTCGAAACGTCCCAGTGTTGGAGCGGTGCTGGATGGTTTAACCCACTACCGATTTTCAGGTAGCCGCTGATCTTGGGATCACATTCACACAGGCAGCAGCCTGATCTGCCTTGGTTTGTGCCTCCCTCAGATCACCCCCTGTTGCGAGGGCCACACCCATCCGCCGACCTGGGCGGGCTGAAGGCTTACCGAACAGCAGAAGTTGGGTGTCGGCTTCGGTGAGCGCTTGTTCGATCCCGTCGAAAGCGACGGAGTCGAGATGAGTTTCGGCCAAGATCACACGGCTGGCGGCGGCATCAGCTGAGGTGATCTCGGGGATCGGCAGGCCAAGAACAGCGCGCAGGTGCAGTTCGAATTCGCTCAGGTTCTGGCTGATCAGTGTGACCAGGCCGGTGTCATGGGGGCGGGGAGACAGTTCCGAAAAGATCACCTCATCACCACAGAGGAAAAATTCCACACCGAAGAGGCCCACACCGCCGAGGTTGTCGGTCACGGTCTTGGCCATGGCCTGGGCCTGAAGCAGTTGCTGGTCAGTTAGTTGAGCCGGTTGCCAGCTGCACTGGTAGTCGCCACCTTCCTGTTCGTGGCCGATCGGTGAACAGAACAGGGTTTCGCCATTGCGCTGACGGATGGTGAGCAGGGTGATTTCCAGGTCAAAACGGAGGAATTCCTCCACGATCACCTGAGTTGAGGTGCCCCGAGCTCCGGCCATGGCGGCGTCCCAGGCCTTGGGTAGATCGTCCGCACAGGTCACCACGCTCTGGCCTTTGCCCGAGGAACTCATCACTGGTTTCACCACAACCGGCCATCCCAAAGGTTCCGCCACGTCTGTGAGTTCTTCAGCACTGGAGGCATAAGCGAACCGGGCGGTGCGGAGAGCAAGATCGCCGGCCGCTAGGTCTCGGATGCGGTCGCGGTTCATGGTGACGGCCGTCGCACGGGCCGTAGGAATCACGTTTATTCCCTCCTGTTCGAGTTCAGCCAGGGCATGGACGGCTAGTGCTTCGATTTCCGGAATCACCACGTCGGGTTGGTGGCGCCTGACCACCTCCAGCAAGGCATCGGCATCGGTCATCGGCAGCACTTCGGCCATGTCAGCCACTTGCATTGCTGGAGCACCGGCATAGCGATCACAGGCGATCACCCGGCAGCCGAGCCGTTGGGCAGCGATGGCCACTTCTTTGCCCAGTTCCCCACTGCCCAGCAGCATCACGGTGCGAGGAAACGACGGCATGGTGATCTTTGAATGGCTGGCCGCATCATCAATCAATGCAAGTCCTGAGACTTTCCGCAGCCTGGGAGTGCAGGGTTCGATGAGCCGCTACGTCAAGGATGAGTTCTTGATGGAGTCCAGTGCTTCGGGCGACATTGTTGGCGGTTCTCGCTGGAGGATGTCTTCAGCTCGGGGCGGCAAGAGCCAGGCCTGCTGATCCCATTCCACCGGTTGCTCCCTGGCTGAGCGATGCAGAGGCGCTGGCACTGCTGCCGGTGTCAAGACCCGCTACAGCCATCTGAGTGTTGGTGCTCCCGCTGGTTCCTATAACCGTGGCTAGATCATTGGTCTTTGCGGGAACACGGGTCGTTGGTCGACCGTTCCTCATCTTCACTTTGAAGCGGAACCACTGCATCTCCTTGACGCACTTGAAAGCCCCAGTGCTGAGCAGCTGAAATCGGTGGAGCAGACGCCTCAGTGGCGTCAGCGTTCTATGGAAGCGATTCGCTGACGGGTCAGTTCGAATCGGCGTTGTTGCTCTGACGACGCACTTCTCCGATCAACCACACGCCCATGAATCCAAGCGAAGACAGGCCGAAATAGATCAGTACCCAACGCAGAACCCGATCGGGATCAGCCGCTGCGCTGGCAAGCAGCTCAGCGGTTTTGGCAAGCAAGTTGTCCATCAGTTCTGAAGATCGGGGATCAGCGTGAGTTGGCGGACCGGCGATTCTTCGCTGACGAATCCCCAGGCTTCAAACACCGTGGGATCGGGATGGGTGATGCGCTGCTCCGTTCCATGCCGTTCCAGCTGGAACCCTTCGCTGGACATGCGCCGCATCAAACTTGCTGACTCCTCAAAGCGGGCAGCCATCGCCTCGAGGCTAGAACAGTCAGCTGTGAGACCGGATTCACGCCAGGTGAAATAGGCCATCCTGCCTTGATGCCTCGAAAGCATGACTTTAAGGGATGTGAGCCGAAGAAAGCTTTCGTGCTGGATGTAGAAATCTCCTCAGTTCAGGATTTTTAGTTCACGCCTCCTTCCATTTGGCGGGCTGTGTTGTGGTCATCTTCTGATCTTTAAAACGTCACTTGTTTCTGCTAGTTGACGATCAATCTTTCGAAAAAGATATTGATTTTGTGTGTTACGAATTCAAGTTCGACTCATTGACGATCTGAACGGCTTCATCATTGAGATCTTTCCAAAAATGATGTTTCCCAGGATTTGATCGAAGATCAACGCTTAGGGATGCAGCACCAGCCCCAGAAGCACAAGACCTGCTGTGACCAGCCAGAACGTTGGTACAACGCTTCGTTCATCGGTGCCTCCCAGCTCAAAATGATGATGGAGTGGCGCCATTCGGAACACGCGCCTGCCCTGTCCATCAGGCCCTTTCGTGGCCTTGAACACCCAAACCTGGATGATCACGGAGAGCGATTCCGCTACGAAGACGCCTCCCATCACCAGCAGGGGCCAAAGACTGTTGGACAACAGGGCGACACCACTGAGGGCTGCCCCCATCGCCAGGGATCCCGTGTCTCCCATAAACGCTCGAGCCGGGTTTCGGTTGTGCACGAGAAATCCCAGCCACGCCCCGGCCATGGTCATGCAGAAACCAGCTAGGGCGGGATCTCCGCTGTCTCCTCGCAGCATTAGCTGAAGCGCCAGACCCGTAAACACCAGTGCTCCACAACCGCTTGCCAGACCATCCAGGCCATCGGTGAGGTTGGTGGCATTGCTCTCTGCCATTACAACAAACAATCCCAAAGGCCAGATCAGGATCCCCAGCGGCAGTTCAAGGCCAAAGGGCAAGGCAATGCTGCTATTGATCCAGCCCTGCCAGGCGGCGATGACGAGAAAGACAAGGGCCGCAAGGGCCTGCAGTAGCAATTTCCCTCGTGCTGTCAGACCTGTGTTCGTGTGTTTGGTGAGGCTGCTCCAGTCATCCACCCCGCCGATCAGCATGAATGCCAACGTCAGCGAAGCCAGGCTGAGCAGTTGTTGCGATGCTACGGGGTCCCGTGTAATCAAGCTGCCGAGAATGACTCCGACAGGAACCACGAGCAGTCCCCCCATCGTTGGCGTTCCCGCTTTGCTCCGATGGGATTCCGGTCCTTCATCTCGGATGAACTGCCCCATCTTCAAGCGACGCAGAAGCGGAATGCCCAAAGCTGCCGCAGTCGTTGCGCAGACCGTTGAAATCAACAGAGGCAGGCTCAGCTGCGAATTGGGAATCCATTTGTCGGCTGTAAAGCTGCTCGCCAAGACCACCAGCATCAGCAAGCTGGCAGTAATCGAGCCCTTCTCCCACCAAGGACGATGGATCGAATCCGTGGATTGCAAAGCAGCACTGGACTGGTCGCTGGGACCCTAGATGAGTCGCTCAGTGACGACCAGTCAGTGATTGGGGGATGTCAGTCTTCCCACTGCTCCTCATTCTGCTCGTCATCCTTGTTGTAATCCTCTTTCTCACCCATGAGCGCCGAGAGTTCTTCCTCTTCGACAGTGCTCACTTCGGGCGAACCGGATTCTTCGTCGGCGACGAGACGGCCGCTGGTTTCCAGCCAGGACAGGAGATCGGGCTCCTCTCGCAGGGGCAGCACGGGTGCTGGGTCACGGCGCCCGTAGCGGGTGAGGGACGGGTTGACGCTGTCCAGGGCGTTTAAATCAACCAGATCGCTCATGCAGGGACGGACACAGGCCAATCAACCAAGATAGACCACGTGCTGTTTTCGAGCTCCAGCTGAATAAACCTGCGCTTCTGGTTGTCCTGTGGGGTCTGGCTCTGATGATCAGTGCTGGCTTGCACTGGTGGGGTCTGCAGCGGCCTGAACCGTTGCAGACCTCCTGGATCCTTGCGCTGCTCCTGGTCTTTTCTCCGGCTGCGGTGTTGGGTGCATGGCTGCTTGTGACCTCACATCAGGATGCGGCCGGCGAGACGAGAGAATCAGAGGAGTGTGATCAGGAGACCCATTGATGGGCCGCGCCAAGAAGGTGGTACTCGCCTATTCCGGGGGAGTGGATACCAGTGTCTGCATCCCGTACCTCAAGCAGGAATGGGGCGTGGAGGATGTGATCACATTTGCTGCAGATCTCGGCCAGGGCGATGAGCTGGAACCGATTCGTCAGAAAGCGCTCGATGCCGGTGCCAGTCAGTCGCTGGTGGGAGATCTGATCGAGCCGTTCATCAAGGATTTCGCTTTTCCGGCGATTCGTGCCAATGCCCTGTACGAAGGCCGTTACCCCCTCTCCACCGCTCTGGCCAGGCCTCTGATCGCCAAGCGCCTTGTCGAGGTGGCCCGGGAAGTGGGTGCTGATGCTGTCGCCCATGGCTGCACAGGCAAGGGCAACGACCAGGTGCGTTTTGATGTGGCTATCGCAGCGCTTGCCCCTGATCTCAAGGTCCTCACCCCCGCCCGTGAGTGGGGCATGAGCCGAGAGGAGACCATCGCTTACGGCGAACGCTTTGGGATGCCCGCCCCGGTGAGCAAGAAATCGCCCTACTCAATTGATCTGAATCTGCTCGGCCGCAGCATCGAGGCTGGACCTCTGGAAGATCCGATGGTGGCTCCGCCGGAAGAGGTCTTCGCGATGACTCGATCGGTGGAGGCTGCTCCCGACGCCTCAGAAGAGATCGAGATTGCTTTTGAAGCGGGCAATCCTGTTGCGATCAATGGGCAGCGTCTGGATCCCGTGGCGTTGATCCGTGAAGCCAACCGTTTGGCGGGAACCCACGGCATTGGTCGTCTCGACATGATCGAGAACCGGGTGGTGGGAATCAAATCCCGGGAGATCTATGAAACGCCGGGGCTGTTGCTTCTGATCCAGGCCCACCAGGAACTGGAAAGCCTGACCCTGGCCGCCGATGTTCTGCGCAGCAAGCGGCAATTGGAGATGCAGTGGGCTGACCTGGTTTACCAAGGTCTTTGGTATGGCCCCCTCAAGGATGCTCTTGACGGCTTCATGGATCGCACCCAGACCTACGTCAATGGTGTCGTTCGTCTCCGGCTCCACAAGGGAACAGCCACGGTCACCGGTCGCGGCTCGGCGGACAGCAGTCTTTACGTCCCAGAGATGGCGTCCTACGGCAGTGAGGATCAGTTTGACCACCGCGCTGCGGAGGGCTTCATTTACGTCTGGGGTCTGCCAACCCGACTCTGGTCAGCATCCCACCGACTTTCAGGCTGAGGGGCGCTGTGTCTTGAGAAACCCTGGTAGTTGGAAGCGGGGGAAGCGCAGGACGTTTCCCCTTTCCGTCGGTTTCGGGGTTGCCTCGAGCCAGTTGGGATGCCCGCTTGCATCGGCCAACAAGCGATAGCGCTCGATTAACGGTTCCAAGCGCTGTTGAAACTTCCGCTCGAACAGATCGGGCAGTTCATCGAGCAATGCTTCATAGGTCTCAACCTGCTGCTCGAGGTCCGCGATCCTTCGCAGATAAACACTCGATGGATCAGAAGGTTTAACCGGTTGGGTCCACTGGGGCTCTGGTGCCTGATGTTGCTGTTCCGAGGGATTCATAGGCGGACGCTATCGCCCGCCCACGGATCACACAATGCTGATCAGTCAGCTGATGCAGCTGCAGCTGTAGCTGTTTCGGCTTGCTGTTGCTGAGCCGCTTCACTACCAGGCATCACCCGAGGGGCGGGAAGGGGACCTTCCTGCTTCACGGTCAGGTAGCGGATCACGTCCTCACTGAGGCGCATGGCCTTCTCGAGAACAGCAACGTGCTGGCCATCGCCATTATGGCTCAGCTGCACGTAGATGCCTTCCTTGTGCTTGGCAATCGGATAGGCCAAGCGGCGCTTGCCGCGCATCTGGTTGTCCAGCACATCAGCACCGGCTTCCACGAGCATGTCGCGGTACTTGGTGACATGGCTTTCGACCTCCTCTTCCGGAATGTCCGGACGGAGGATGTACATGGTTTCGTAGTACGGATCGTGCGTCATGGGCAGCTCCAACGGGGCTTCAGGCTCACCGGAGTGAGCGACGGATCCAACACCTTATCCCCTGGTGTGCCCCTCCACCTTCAGTAGAGCTGCATGCGCACGGCTTGGCTGAGGCCTGGCAGATCCGGTTCACGCCCTCGCCAGCACTCCACAAGAGCGAACACCAGAATGGCCAGCACCGCGATCACGATCGTGCTGGAAAGGGTGCTCAGCAGCAAGCTGCCTCCAGCAATTGGTTGGAGCAGGATCCCAAAGGCAAAGCTCAGAACAACGATCACGATGTCTGTGAGCAAGGCCTGCAGAGTGTTGAATCGCAGGAAGTAGGGAACGGCTGGATTCCGAACCACCGCCAGAAAAAGCACGAAGAACAGCAGCAGGCCACCAAAAGGCACCCCCACCCTCAGTTGGATCAGAGGCACTGCTGGAACGATCAGCAGTCTGAGCAAAGGGATTTGGTTAAACACACCGTCAGCCCCGAGGCCAAAGGGAATGGCGTCACTCCAGGGGAGCAGGTACACCAGCGGTGCGAGTAGCCGCTGCCAGAGGGGAATCTGCACGGTGGGGCTAGGACTTACTGCGACGTTAGGTCGCAAGAGCAGTCTCGGCGGCGCTTCGCATCGCTTCGGTTGGAACGTCGTTTCGACCACTCCAGAGCCGCAGCGAGGCAGCGCCCTGCTGCACCAGCATCTCGAGGCCATCGATGCATCGATGGCCCCGTTGTTGCCCAGTTGCGAGCCAGCTGGTCGGCCTTGGTGTGTAGATCAGGTCGTACAAAACCGCCTTTGGGCTCAGCCCTGACCAGAGTTCCGCACCCAGGGGCATTGCTTTGGGGTCACCGTGCTGTGCCATTCCCACCGGGGTCGTGTTCACCACGAGAGCTGCTTGGGCGACGGCTTCTTTGAGCTGGGGCGCGTTCTCGAGGCAGGCCGTTAAAGGGGCATTGTCTTGTTGCAGATCGGTGTTAAAGGCCTGCAAGGCTTCGCTTCGTCGTCCCACCACGGTGATTGTGTTCAGCTTCAGGCTTTGCAGGCCGGCGACCACCGCACGGGCCGATCCGCCGCAGCCGATCACTACGGCATCGCGTCCGGCCCAGTCTTCGTTGGCACCAAGTGGTGCCAGAAAGCCCTCCACGTCGGTGTTGGTGCCGTACCAGCCACCATCGACCCCTGGGACCAGGGTGTTGACGGCACCAAGTCGCCGCGCCAGAGGGCTCAGCTCATCACAGAGTTCAGCGATGGCCTGCTTGTGCGGGATGGTGACGTTGAGGCCCTGGCAGCCAACGGCTCTGAGACCCTGCAACACCAAACCAAGGCTCTCGCTTTCGCAAGGAAGGGCCAGGTAGCGCCAGTTGAGCCCCATTGATTCGAGGGCTGCGTTGTGCATCACCGGCGAAAGCGAGTGGCGCACTGGATTGCCGAGCAGGCCCAAAAGGCTGGTGCCGCCGTTGATCATTGCCAGGGCCGGATCGCTCCACCAGCCTGCCTGTTCGGGAACCACACCTCGCCTGTCACCGGGTCTGATGTGGAGGATGAGCCCATTCAAATCACCATCTCAGGAGGTGGGCAACGATGGGAAAGGTTGTCGGCATTGACCTTGGCACCACGAACAGCTGTGTTTCCGTGATGGAGGGCGGCAAGCCCACCGTGATCGCAAACGCCGAGGGCTTCCGCACGACGCCCTCCGTGGTTGCTTACACCAAGAACCAGGATCAGTTGGTGGGTCAGATCGCCAAACGTCAGGCGGTGATGAACCCGGACAACACGTTCTATTCCGTCAAGCGCTTCATTGGCCGTCGTGTCGATGAGGTGAACGAGGAATCGAAGGAGGTGAGCTACGGCGTTGAGAAGGCCGGCTCCAACGTGAAGGTGAAGTGCCCGGTTCTCGAAAAGCAATTCGCACCTGAGGAGGTCTCAGCGCAGGTGTTGCGCAAGTTGTCTGAGGATGCCGGAAAGTATCTCGGTGAAACCGTCACCCAGGCGGTGATCACGGTTCCCGCCTACTTCAACGATTCCCAGCGCCAGGCCACCAAGGACGCCGGCAAGATCGCTGGTCTTGAGGTGCTGCGCATCATCAACGAGCCCACCGCTGCGGCTCTGGCCTATGGCCTCGACAAGAAGAGCAATGAGCGCATCTTGGTCTTCGACCTCGGCGGAGGCACCTTCGACGTTTCCGTTCTGGAAGTCGGCGACGGCGTGTTCGAGGTGCTCTCCACCGCCGGTGACACCCACCTCGGCGGTGACGATTTTGACAAGGTGATCGTGGATCACCTGGCCGAGACCTTCAAATCCAACGAAGGCATTGATCTTCGTCAGGACAAGCAGGCTCTGCAGCGTCTGACCGAGGCCGCTGAAAAAGCCAAGGTTGAGCTGTCCAATGCCACTCAGAGCGAGATCAACCTCCCCTTCATCACGGCCACGCCTGAGGGTCCGAAGCACCTAGACCTCACCTTGACCCGCGCCAAGTTCGAGGAACTGGCCTCCAAGCTGATTGATCGTTGTGCCATGCCCGTGGAGCAGGCGCTCAAGGACGCCAAGCTCTCTTCCGGTGAGCTGGACGAGATCGTGATGGTGGGTGGTTCCACCCGCATCCCGGCTGTGCTGGAACTGGTCAAGCGCATCACCGGTAAAGATCCCAACCAGACGGTGAATCCCGACGAGGTGGTGGCTGTTGGAGCTGCCATCCAGGGCGGTGTGCTGGCCGGAGAGGTGAAGGACATCCTTCTTCTCGACGTCACGCCCCTCTCTCTGGGTGTGGAGACCCTCGGCGGTGTGATGACCAAGATGATCACCCGCAACACCACGGTTCCCACCAAGAAGACAGAGACCTACTCCACGGCTGTGGATGGTCAGACCAATGTGGAGATTCACGTGCTCCAGGGTGAGCGCGAGATGGCATCCGACAACAAGTCGCTCGGAACCTTCCGTCTTGATGGCATTCCTCCAGCACCCCGCGGCGTGCCTCAAATCGAGGTGACCTTCGACATCGATGCCAACGGCATCCTCAGCGTCACCGCTAAGGACAAAGGCAGCGGCAAGGAGCAGTCCATCTCGATCACCGGTGCGTCGACCCTGTCGGATACCGAAGTCGACAAGATGGTGAAGGACGCCGAGGCCAATGCCAGCGCTGACAAGGAGAAGCGCGAGAAGATCGACCTCAAGAACCAGGCTGAAACCCTCGTTTATCAAGCTGAAAAGCAGATGGGCGAACTGGGCGACAAAGTCGATGCTGACGCCAAGGCGAAGCTGGAGGAGAAGCGCCTCAAGCTCAAGGAAGCCACTGAGAAAGACGACTACGACGCGATGAAGACCCTGCTGGAGGAACTGCAGCAGGAGCTCTACACCGTTGGTGCTTCCGTCTATCAGCAGGAGGGTGCTGCAGCGGGCGGCGGAGCTCCTGGTGCTGATGCCGGTGCTGGTGCTGGTGCCGGTGCTAACGCCGGTGGTGGTGACGCCAGCGACGACGTCATCGACGCGGAGTTCACCGAGACCAAGTGATCGGTTGATCCATCGACGCGTTAGGGCCCTGCGGGGCCCTTTTTTATGGCTGCTCGAGTGCAGCGGCAACCCACTCCGCTGTGGCAGGTGCGAGCAGTACGCCATTGCGGTAATGCCCGCTGGCAAGAATCAGTCCAGGTTCCAGCTCCTCTAGTAGGGGTGCCGGGCGGTCCATGGGGCGGGCTCGCAGGCCCTTCCACTGGTCGACCACGGTGGCTGTGCGCAGCCATTCCGGTGCTCGCCCATTCAGGCTGCGCATCAGGGTCATGGGGGCTGCGCCAGCGCAATCACCCGGTTCCACGGTGGCCCCAAGCAGCAAGCACCCGGGTGATGTGGGAATCAGGTTGAAGCCCTGATCCACCAGCACTGAGGGCCAGTTGGTCCAGCTTGTTGGCCCCGTCGTTAGCTGGAGTGACAGAGCCTGGCCCAACACCGGCGTCATCGCTCGGGCGTGGCCCAGGGGTTCCAGCAGAGCATCCGTGGTCAGTGCTGTGGACAGCACAACGACGTCATGGATTGTGCTCTCACCGTCGGATCGATGCACACTCCACTGGTTGTTGTTGCGCTCCAGGTGGACCACTGCTGTGGTGGTCTGCTCCACGCTCTGTTCCTTCAGAGCCTCTCGCAGAGCTTGCTGAAGCAGCAGCGGGTCGATTCGACCGTCGTGACGCGAGTGGAGCCCACCATGGGTGGCTGTCGGCCAGACCTTGTTCAGCGCTTCTTTGGAGACTATTTCCAGGCCTAGGTCGATGCGTTGGCTAGCAAGCCACTCCATCCGTTCAGCCGCTTGTTCGTCCTCGGCGATTTGCAATAAGCCCAGATGCAGCTTGAGCTCAGGCTGGTGCGTTTGTAGCGCTCCGATCCATTGCGGCCAGAGCTCCATGCTCCGGCGGCGAAGCCTCCAGCCCCGCCCGCTGCTGCGGCGAAACACATGTCCCATCAGCACCCCAAGAGAGGCTGACGTGCCACTGAGATCGTTTGCCGATCCCTGGCGATGAACGGGGTCGTTCAGGCGAGGGTCGTAAACAGAGACATGATGACCTCGTTGGGCCAGATGCCAGGCGGTGCTGAGGCCAACGGCTCCAGCACCAATGACACCGATGGAGCGGGTCAGCTGAGGGCCTCAGCAGGGATCAGATCGCTGTAGGCGTCAAATCCGGCTGCGACGGCGCTGTAGGACTTCTGCATGCGGCTGAAATCCTGCAGACGCGCTGCCTCATCAAGATCGGCCATGGCTTCCTTCAAGGAGCGGGCCACCTTGTCGGCCGCTTTGCGGTCGCTCTTATCCAAGCGCTGGTTGATGTACAGCATTTCCCGGCCCACTTCCTGCATGGGGCCATGGATGAGGTTGCGAGTGAACACCCAGTCTTCTTCACTCACCAGCCGGGCTAGATCAGGCAGACGAGACTTGGTGGCTTCAAATGCTGCGGCCTGGCGGCGGATCACCCCCAAATCATCAGGATTGATGCCGGCAGCATCGACAGCAGCCGGGGCCATCAGACCCATGCTCAACGCGACGCAGAGGCAGAAAGCAGCCAGGCGTCTCAGAGCCTTCAGCATGGTGATCAAAAATTTTCTGCGACTTTAACCAGCCCCTCCTGCGCGGGAGAATTTGTTTTTCAAAGGTTGTTGTGAGTGACGCCACGGTCATCCTCCAGATGATCTGTCCCGACCGCCCGGGCTTGGTCAGCGAATTAGCGGGTTGGGTGGCAGCCAATGGCGGCAGCATTCGCCATGCCGATCACCACACCGACGCCGGAGCAGGGTTGTTTCTCAGCCGGATCGAATGGCAGCTCAAGGGTTTCGGCATTCCCCGGGATGCCCTGCCCGAGGCAGCTCAGGCCCTAGGAGAGCAGCTTGGTGGTGAGGCACAGCTCCACTTCTCAGACGCCTTTCCCCGCGTGGCGATCTTTGCCAGCAAGCAGAGCCATTGTTTGCAGGATCTGCTTTGGCGTGTCCAAAGCGGAGAGCTGCCGATGCAGGTTCCCTTGGTCATCGCCAATCATCCGGATCTGGAACCCCTGTGTGCGTCGTTCGAGATTCCTTTTATTTATGTGCCTGTCAGAAAGGATGCCAAGGCCGAAGCGGAGCACCGAATCTTGCAGCTGCTTGAGGAGAACGCCGTTGAACTTGCGGTGCTGGCCAAATACATGCAGGTTCTTAGTTCGGAGTTTCTCGAGCGATTTCCACAGGTCATCAACATTCACCATTCCTTCCTTCCAGCGTTCAAGGGCGCGCAGCCTTACCACCGGGCCTGGGACCGTGGGGTCAAGCTCATCGGTGCCACAGCGCATTACGTCACTGAGGATCTGGATGATGGTCCGATCATTGAGCAAACCACGGTTCCCGTCAGCCACCGGGATGAGGTGGAGGATCTGATCCGCAAGGGCCGTGACACCGAACGCCTTGCTCTGGCGCGGGCCCTTCGCTTGCATCTGCGCCGTCAGGTGATGGTTTACCGAGGACGCACCGCCGTTTTTGCATGACGTCTCATCGCGGCGGTCAGGCGTTCCAGCTCGGCCTTTTTCTGCTTCCCTCCAGTGCTCTGCTCTCGGGCATCTGTCTCCTTGTGGCTTGTGTCAGCGGAAGTCGTGGCAGGGATTGTCCTGTTTGGCAGGACCGCTGGACGCAACCGTTTCTTGTCGCTTCCCTGTTGATGCTGGTGGGGTCCCTGGTGGCCGAAACAGGATCCCTTGCCTGGGCTGGGTTGGCCAATTGGTTGCCATTTTTCTGGGCTTTCTGGGCCTTTCGGCCCCATCTCGCCAGCGAACGGCAGCGCCGCCAGGCGGCTTGGATGTTGCTGGCCGGAACCTTGCCGGTGCTGCTGACCGGCCTGGGGCAAATGTTTCTGGGTTGGCAGGGTCCCTGGCAACTTGGAGGCGGCGCCATCATCTGGTTCGTTGCCCCCGGTGGCCAGCCGCAAGGGCGGCTTTCGGCCCTGTTTGATTACGCCAACATGGCGGGAGCCTGGCTCGGGGTGGTTTGGCCTTTGATGCTGGCAGCTGTGCTGCGACCGGATGGGTGGATGCGGCGTGGTGCGGCTTTGTTGCTCACGCTTTCGACGGTTGTTGCTGTTTTGCTCACCCAGTCGCGCAATGCCATGGGAGCACTGGCCTTGGCGATTCCCTTCGTTCTGGGACCGATGCAGTGGTTCTGGTTGCTCCCTCTCCTGTTGTTGTTGGCCTCTCCGTTGTTCTTGGTGGTGCTGCCCGGTGTCCCCCCTGGATGGCGTCAACTGGGCATGGCTGTGGTGCCGGAGCCGATTCTCGATCGGCTTCTGGAGCGGGGAGGGCCCACCGCGTGGAAACACACCCGTCTGGGCCAGTGGGGGTATGCCTTGGAGTTGGTTGCGGCCCGTCCCTGGCTCGGCTGGGGGGCAGCCGCGTTCAGCGTGCTTTATCCGATTTATGCGGCCAAGCGTTGGCATGGCCATTCCCACAATCTCCCGCTGGAGTTGGCGATCAGCCACGGCCTTCCGGTGATGGTGTTGATTGTCGGAACGGTGCTCCTGTTGCTGGTTGTGGCCCTGCGAAAGGGGATCCTGCAAAAAGCACCGATGGAACGGGCCTGGTGGACCGCCACGCTTGTGCTGGTGGCGATGCATGCCACCGACCTGCCGTTTTTCGACAGTCGCCTCAATATTCTCGGCTGGACGCTGTTGGCGGGTTTGGCTGCCTTTAACCAGGAGGTTGCGCAGACACCTGATCCAAGGCCTGATCGTGATGGTCCCGCAGCGTCGTCGGAGCTAGGGGGCCCCTGAGGTGGGTCCAGGGCAGGATCCGTGAGGCCTCCCATGGTTCGTGGATCACTGCACTCCATTGCGGCGGCGGCGGCAGGGCTGGCCCTGGCATTGGTTGGAGCTCACCGTTGAGAGCAGCCCGGTAGGTCTTTTTCCAGCCGCCCATGCTGTTGCGGTCTTCGCCAACGGCCGCGATCACCGGGGCCAGGCGACGGTCGCTGCGGGAGAGCAGGGCCTGAATCACGCTCCATCCATAGCTCTCCGGTCGGAACTCGATTCCCTTCGGTTTCAACCTTTTGGCCAGGCGTTTGAGGCGCTTCTCAGCTTCCGGTCTGACCCCTTGCCACTGGAAGGGGGTCTGGGCTTTGGGTACAAAGGTGCTCACCCCCAGGGTGAAGCGCAGTCCGGCTGTTCCTTTTTTGAGAGCCAGCAGGAGATCTGCCGTTGCTTCGACGTCGTCATCCGATTCCGTCGGCAAGCCCACCATCCCGTAGAGCTTGAGACTCGAGAGGCCGCCTTGTTTGGCATGTCGGGCCGCCTCATGGATGGCCTCCGTGGTGAGTTTTTTGTTCACCACCTCGCGCATCCGTTCACTGCCGCTTTCGATGGCGATGGTCAGGGAGCGGCTGCCCCGTTTGGCCAGGATCCGACCCAAATCCGGGGTCACGGTGGCTGCTCTCACCGAGCTAACGCTGACGCGGGTGTCATCGAAACGGTCCTGATCCAGCCAGTGGAGGAGGTCGGCGAACTGGGGATGCTGGGTGACGGAAGCACCCAACAGGCCAAGGCGTTTGGTGGCTTCCAGGCCTTTCTCCACGGCTGGGATCAGACCGTCATCCAACGACGGCGTCCGGAACGGAAGGGTCAGGTAGCTGGCCAGACAGAACCTGCAAAGTTCAGGGCAACTGCGCACCACCTCCACCATGTGGATGTCGGGCCAAGCGGCCTCAGGGGTGACCACCGTTGAGTGACTGAGGGTGTTGCCTCGCCAGGTCTGCTTTTCGACGAGGGCCGGAACTGTTGGATCAATCGGTTCGATGCCGATCAGCTCGCCGTCTGGGTCGTATTGCGGGGCATACAGCGACGGCACGTATACCCCTGGAACCTGAGCCAGGTGTCGGAGTCGTTCCGCCCGCGATGCCTGCCGGCAGCTCTGCAGAGCGTCGATGAAGGCGGGCAGCAGAAGTTCGCCGTCTCCGAGCAGCACGGCATCAAAGAACGGTGCCAGGGGTTCGGGGTTGGCCGTGAGCACCGGTCCGCCGCCGAACACGATGGGGTCCTCATCTCCCCGCTCCAGGGCCCAGACCGGAATCCGTTGGTTCTGCAGTAGCTCCGGCAGCACAGGGCCGTCGAGTTCCCAGCTCAGGGAGAGCCCGAACAGATCGCAATGGCGGGGCAAGGGATCGTGCTGGTCCGTGAACAGTCGCCGAACGTCCACATCACTGCGCTGCGCCAATGTGGCCCAGACGATCTGATAACCCAGGCTTGTGATCCCCACGGAATAGGAGCTGGGAAAGGCCAACACGGCCTGCAGGGCTCCGGGCTCAGGTAAGGCCGGCTCAAACAGCAGTGTTTCCTGGTTCAGAGTGGATCTCCTGAAGGGCCTTTGGCTGGTGTGGGGGCTTCAAACGGTCGGCGGTGACGGTTCAAGCGCAGTTGCATTCGGTCTTCGGAGGCCAGCTCCATACCCATCTGGCGCTCGTAGATGGAATCCGGATTGAACAACCGGGCCACCAGGAAACTGGTGAGGCAGGCCACCAGGATGGGCTTGAGGATGAGCAGATCCTTGGTGAGCGCAAACGCCAGGAACATGGCTGATATCGGGGTTCGCGAACAGCCGGCAACGAAGGCACCCATGCCAGCGAAAACGTAAGTGGTGGGAACGTGGCCGGTGAGGGCCTCAACGCCAATGCCGCCGGCCAAACCAATGGCTCCTCCCAGCGTCAGCATCGGCATGAACAGTCCCCCCGGTGCTCCTGAGCCCGCCGCCAGACCGGTACTGAAGAACAGCACCACAAAGCTGGCGAGGGCCAGGCTGATGTCGGCCTTGCCGGCTCCGATCAGGTGCTTCAGCTCGCTGGGGTTGTGGAAGGCGTCGGGCAGGGCCGCATAGACGCAGCCCAGCACGAGTCCGCTCAGGGTCATGCGCAGAATCAGCCGGTCACCGAACCAACGGTTGCCCTGCCGCTGCATGGTGAGCACGTAGCGGGTGTACAGCTCCGCCAGCACGCCGATCACCACGCCGAGAGCGATCAGGTACAGCAGATCGACAGGCAGGAAGCGCACTAGGGGGGTGTATTCCCGCTCCAGTTGAAAACCGATGGTGCTGTTCAACCCACTGCCCCCAGGGTTGAGACCGAGAAAGCCGAGCACATCTGCCAGGGTGTCGGCCGAGAAGGTGGTGATGATCACCAGCAACAGGACCACGGGCCTAGCGGAGTGGAGCAGCTCCTCGATGGCGTAGATGAATCCGCCGATGGGAGCGCTGAACACGGCGGCAATGCCTGCTCCGCCGCCTGCAGCGACAATCACTCGCCGAAAGGCCACCGGTGCCCGAAGCCAGCGGGACATCTGCCAGGCAACGGAGCCGCCCATCTGCACAGCTGGGCCTTCTGGGCCTAGAGGGAAGCCTGAGCCGATGGCAATGATGCCGGCCACGAGCTTCACCAGGCCCACCCGAAGCCCCATCGGTACCGACCTGTGGCGCAGGAAACCCATGATGTGGGTGATCCCCGCTCCGCCAGCTGCTGGAGACAGGTTGGTGATCAGCCAGGCGGAGACCATGCCCCCGATGGCGCCGAGGGCGGGGAGCACCACCCAGGCAGGAAATTCATCGAGCAGATCAAGCCGCCAGTCCCGCAGCAGGTTGATGCCGCTGGTAAACAGCAGGCCGGTGATGGCTGCTCCGAGTCCAGTGAGCGCCAGAGCCAGGACCACCACCAGCCAGCGGCGCTCCAACAACCTCCTGATGCTCCGGCTGGAGCCCAGGAGGTGGCGTCGTTGTTTGGGTTCGCTCAGGGCTGGCACAGATGAGGTGATTAGGGATCAGGCCTGAGCCAGAACAGTTGCTTCGTCGTCAGCACTGACCACACGCCCCTGGTCTTCAAAACCGCTGATCTGATCGAAGTTCAGATAGCGGTAGAGCTCGTCGGAGAGGGGATCAATTTTCTCGGCCGCGATGCTGCTGTACTCCTCCGGGGTGGGGATTCGACCCAGCTGGGCGCAGACAGCGGCCAGTTCTGCGCTTCCCAGGTACACCTGAGCACCTTTGCCCAGGCGATTGTTGAAGTTGCGGGTGCTGGTGGAGAACACGGTGGTGTTGTCCTCCACGCGGGCCTGGTTGCCCATGCAAAGGGAGCAGCCCGGCATCTCCATGCGGGACCCTGCGGCCTCGAAGGTGGTGTAGTAGCCCTCGGCTTTCAGGGTTTCCTCGTCCATTCGAGTCGGGGGGCAGACCCAGAGGCGCGCCGTGTTCTGACCGGCGCCTTCCAGCACTTTCGCCGCGGCTCGGTAATGACCGATGTTGGTCATGCAGGAGCCGATGAAAACCTCCTGTACCGGGTCACCGGCCACCTCGCTGAGCAACTTCACGTTGTCGGGGTCATTGGGGCAGGCCACCACGGGTTCGGTGAGCTCGTTCAGATTGATTTCCAGTACTTCGGCGTATTCAGCGTCAGGGTCGGCGCTCATCAGCTGCGGGTTTGCCAGCCAGGCCTCCATCTCCTTGATTCGGCGGGCAAGGGTGCGGGCATCGCTGTAGCCGCGGGCGATCATGTTCTTAAGCAGCGCCACATTGCTGCGCAGGTATTCGCTCACTGTGTCTTCTGAGAGCTTGATGGTGCAGCCGGCGCAGGAGCGCTCGGCGCTGGCATCGGTGAGTTCGAAGGCTTGCTCTAGCTTTAAGTCGGGGAGACCTTCGATTTCCATGATCCGGCCATTGAACAGGTTTTTCTTGTTGGCCTTTTCAACGGTGAGTAGCCCCCGCTGAATGGCCACCCAGGGGATGGCATTCACCACATCCCGGAGGGTGACGCCGGGTTGCAATGACCCGCTGAAGCGCACCAGCACGGATTCCGGCATGTCCAGCGGCATGGCGCCGATGGCGGCCGCAAAGGCCACAACCCCGGAGCCTCCTGGGAAGGAAATGCCGAGGGGGAAGCGGGTGTGGCTGTCGCCGCCGGTGCCGACGGTGTCGGGGAGGAGCATCCGGTTCAGCCAGCTGTGGATGATGCCGTCACCCGGCCGCAGAGCCACGCCACCGCGTTGGGCGAAGAAGTCGGGCAAGTCCTTTTGGGTCTGCAGATCCACCGGCTTCGGATAGGCGGCGGTGTGGCAGAAGCTCTGCATCACTAGGTCGGAGGAAAAGCCCAGGCAGGCCAGTTCCTTCATTTCGTCCCGTGTCATCGGGCCGGTGGTGTCTTGGGAGCCGACGGTGGTCATCAGCGGCTCGCAGCTGGTGCCGGGTCGGACGCCGGCGAGGCCGCAGGCTTTGCCCACCATTTTCTGAGCCAGGGTGAAGCCCTTGCCTGTGTCCGCCGGTGCCGAGGGGCGGATGAACAGTTCCGAAGGGCTGAGGCCAAGCTTGGTGCGTATCTTGTCGGTGAGGGCGCGACCGATCATCAGGGGGATGCGACCGCCGGCCCGCACCTCGTCGCTAATCGTGGTGGGCTTGAGCTCGAACCGACTCACCACGGTGCCGTCGCGTTCGATCGTGCCGGCATTGGGTCGGATCGTGATGACATCACCGGTGTTCAGTTCACTGACATCGCATTCGATCGGTAGGGCGCCGGAGTCCTCGGCGGTGTTGAAGAAGATCGGGGCGATCTTGCCGCCAAGAATCACGCCACCGGCCCGTTTGTTGGGCACATGGGGAATGTCATTGCCGGTGTGCCACAGCACCGAGTTGATGGCGCTCTTTCGGGAGCTTCCTGTTCCCACCACGTCACCGACGTAAGCCACGGGATTGCCCTTGTCTTTCAGGGTCGCGATCGTTTTCAGACCCTCTGGATCCCGGGTTTCGAGCATCGCCAGGGCATGGAGAGGGATATCCGGCCGGGTAGTGGCGTGGGTGGCCGGCGAGAGATCGTCTGTGTTGGTTTCGCCCTCGACCTTGAACACCGTGACGGTGATGCTGTCGGCCAGTTCCGGCTTGCAGGTGAACCACTCGGCTGCGGCCCAGCTGTCCACAACTTGTTGGGCAAAGCGGTTGTCTGCCGCTAGATCCATCACTTCGTTGAACGCGTCGTAAACAAGCAGCGTTCGACTGAGTCCCTCAGCAGCACAGCCGGCCAGTGCAGCGTCAGGGTTCTTCAGCAGCTCGATCAGGGCGGCCACGTTGTATCCACCCACCATCGTCCCCAGCAGGCGCGTGGCTTCGAGCGGTGACACCAGGGGACTGGTGGCTTGTCCCTGGGCCACGGCGCTGAGCCATGTGGCCTTCACGTAAGCGGCTTCATCCACACCCGGGGGGATCCGGTCGCTGAGCAGGTGCATCAGGAACGCTTCTTCGCCGGCAGGAGGGTTCTGCAGCAGTTCGGTCAGTCCCTGGGTCTGCTCGGCGTTGAGCGGAAGAGCGGGAACGCCCTGGGCTTCCCGGGCGGCGGCCAGCTCGCGGTAAGCGCTCAGCATGGAGATCTCTGTTCAGGGACGAACACCATTCTTCCGGACCGTGTCTGTTGACAGTGAGCGGGGTGCGTAGCCTTGGTCGGACTCTCGCGTCCACTCATGGCCACCACCTCCGATTTGCATGTGGTGGAGACACGTCCCCTGGTTGCCCCTGCGGTGTTGCATCAGGAGCTGCCCATTGATGTGGCGGCACTCGAGACCGTGGCGTCCGCCCGCCAGCGCATCCAGGACATTCTCAGCGGTCGTGATGACCGCTTGCTGGTGGTGGTGGGTCCCTGCTCCGTTCACGATGTCAAAGCAGCCCGTGAGTATGCCCAGCGTTTGGCACCCATCCGTGAGCGCCTGAAGGATCAGTTGGATGTGGTGATGAGGGTGTACTTCGAGAAGCCCCGGACCACGGTCGGTTGGAAGGGGTTGATCAACGATCCCCATCTCGATGATTCCTATGACATCAACACGGGTTTGCGTCGGGCCAGGGGATTGCTGCTGGATCTCGCCCGTGAGGGAATGCCTGCTGCAACGGAACTGCTCGATCCAGTGGTCCCGCAGTACATCGCTGATCTGATCAGCTGGACCGCGATCGGTGCAAGGACGACGGAGAGTCAGACCCACCGTGAAATGGCGTCAGGTTTGTCGATGCCGATCGGCTACAAAAACAGCACGAATGGCAGCGTCATCATCGCGATCAATGCCATGCAGGCTGCCTCGAAGCCGCACCATTTTCTCGGCATCAATCGTGAGGGTCATGCCTCTATCGTCAGCACCACGGGTAACCCCTATGGACATCTCGTGCTGCGCGGAGGCAGCCCAGGCAGCAACTACCACCTGGAGGCCGTGCAGGCGGCCGCGGCGGAGTTGAGCCAGGCCGGTCTGCAGGACCGTCTGATGGTGGATTGCAGCCATGCCAACAGCAACAAAGATTTCCGGCGGCAGGCGGAGGTGCTGGCCAGCGTTGCCGAGCAGTTGCGGAGTGGCTCCAATCACGTGATGGGCGTCATGATTGAGAGCCATCTGGTGGAAGGCAATCAGAAGCTCAGCTCCGACTTGTCGCAGCTGACCTACGGCCAGAGCGTCACGGATGCCTGTATCAGCCTCGAGACCACCGAAGCGTTGCTGGATGATCTGGCCGCGGCCGTTGCCAGTCGCAAACAGACGGTCACTGCTTGAGATCAGACCACCAGTCGACTCCACAGAATGCCAACGCTGAGGGGAACGCTGAGGTTGTCGAGTCCGCGCCAGCTGAGCTGTTCCAGGCCGGTTGCGATGGCCACCATGCTGAAGGCTGCTTGCAGGGGCAGGTCAGCTCCCGACCATCGGGCCAGTCCGATCAGCACCAGGCCCGTGACACCTGCCATGGTCATGGTGCCAACGGTTGACTTGGTCTGACCGAAGAGCTCCCATTTCGGTGAGTCGACGCCCCTGCCGATCAACCCTGCTAACCCATCTCCCAGTGCCATCACGAGAACCCCTACGGAAACGGCATCGGCTCGGGTTGGCCAGAACAGCAGAAGCAGCGTTGTGATCGCTATTCCGTAGGCGATTGTGCCGTAGCTGTTGCGATTCACATCCTCAACGGCGGGGATGAAGCGCCATTGGTGGTTGATCGCCGTAGCAAGAGTGATCACCATCGCAACTGGGATGGCGACAACGAAAGGAATCTGAAAGACCCAGGCCATCGGAACCACGGCTCCGGTTCCGATGTGCACAATTTTTCGACTGAGTTCCCGTTGGTTCGGACGAAGGCGACGACACAACACGGCTCCCGCTGTCACCATCGCCATCCAGCAGAGGATGGCGATGGGTCCGGTGAAGGAAAGCAAGTTGCTTATGCGGCTTGTTGGTGGTTGGTCATGGCCCGCAGCTTGAGAATCGCTTTGGCTTCCAGCTGTCGGACGCGCTCGCGGGACACATTGATCTGACGACCGATCTCCGCAAGGGTCAGAGGCTCTTCACCGCCAAGACCGAACCGCAACTTCAGAATCTTTTGCTCGCGCTCGTTCAGTTGAGACAGCCAGCCACCGAGGTGTTCTTTCTGGATACTGCGATCCATCCCTTCCATCGGCTCTTCACCATTGGGATCCGGGATCAGTTCGCCAAGGGTGCTGCGATCTTCCTCGCCACGGGCATGGGCATCCAGCGATGCACAGGGTGCGCTCTGGGACATCAGATCTTCCAGTTCCCTGGGTTCGATGCCCATGGCACTCGCCAACTCAAGCCGATTTGGTTGACGACCGAAGCGGTGGGATAGTTCTCGGGAGATGCGACGCATCTTCGAGAGTTTTTCGCTGATGTGGATCGGCAGGCGAATGGTTCGGGCGCTGTTGTCGATGGCCCGCGTCATGCCCTGGCGAATCCACCAGTAGGCATAGGTGGAGAATTTGTAGCCCATGGCGGGGTCGAACTTGTCGACCGCTCGCTCCAAGCCAATGGCACCTTCCTGAACCAGGTCGAGAAGTTCAAGACCTTGGTTCTGGTATTTCTTGGCCACACTCACCACGAGGCGGAGGTTGGCTGCCATCATCCGATCGCGGGCCCGTTTGCCCATGCGGATCTTGTGCCGATGCCGAGAGGTCAGCTCCTCCTCAGGCAACTCCTGAAGTTGTTTCATTGCTTGCACATGATGTGCAAGTTCGATTTCTTCGGCTGCCGTCAGCAACGGAATACGTCCGATGCTGCTCAAGTAAAAACCGATGGAGTCGGTGGCGAGCCGCCCTCCTTGTCGCGAAGATGGTCGACGTCCAGTGGACGGCAACGCAGGTTCTCTCCGGGACGACTGATGTGTCGTGCCGGAAGATTCCAGAGGGATCCCCATCACCCTGGTCTCCTGAATGAATTTGGGCTGAACTTAGCACCGAGCAACAGCGATGACTGTTTCGAATCGGAAGAATTTCCGGATCTAAATCTTTTCGTTCTCGAAGCAACTGTTGCGGGCGTGATCGTGGCTGCTTCAAGTTTGTTTTTGAAGTGATGTTGTATCGGACATCACAGACGCAGCGCTTTTGAAAAAACCAAAGAATTACAAGGATTGGATGCCCTTGCTCCATTCCTTGACCAATTGAATCTGGGAATTGCGTTCTGGGGCCTCATTCGTTGGTTTGCGCTGTGTAAATGTGCCGTCGCTCTGCATGTCCCAGGCGCCTTGGTTGTCATTCAGGTAAAGCTGCAGCAGGCGTTCCAGTTTCTGGCGATGTTCTGGATCTTCGATTGGTGTGACCGCTTCAATACGGCGGTCCAGGTTGCGGCTCATCCAGTCGGCACTGCCGATATAAACCTCTGGAGAGCCACCGTTGGCAAACCAAAAGATCCTCGAATGTTCTAGGAATTGGCCGATGATGCTGATCACCCGAATGTTTTCGCTCAACCCCTGGCGGTTTGGATACAGGCTGCACATGCCGCGAATGATCAATTCGATCTTGACTCCGGCTTGAGACGCTTCATAAAGAAGCGAAATGATGCTGGGATCGACCAGGGAATTCATTTTGGCTCGGATCACGGCCTGTGTGCCTTGTTGGGCATGCTCAATCTCTCGTCGTATCAACAGCTCCATACCTTTTCGCAACGTGACGGGTGCCACGAGCAAGCGACGGAAGCTTTGCTGCTTCGAAAAACCGGTGAGGTAATTGAACAGTTCAACCAGGTCTTGTCCCAGCTCTTGGTTGGCTGTGAGCAACCCGAGATCGGTGTAAAGCTTCGAGGTCTTGGAGTTGTAGTTGCCAGTGCCGATGTGCACATAACTCTGTAGCTTCTCTTTCTCCTTACGAACCACCAGAACGATCTTGGTGTGCGTTTTGAGCCCAAGCACGCCGTAGACAACGTGAACCCCTGACTGCTCCAGGTGCCGGGCCCATTGAATGTTGTTGTCTTCGTCAAATCGTGCTTTCAATTCCACCAGTGCCATCACCTGCTTGCCGTTTTCAGCAGCGCGGATCAGGGCAGCGATGATCGGAGAGTCTTTGGAGGTGCGGTAGAGCGTCATCTTGATGCCCATCACCTGGGGATCGTCCGCTGCCTGATTGATGAACTCTTCGACGGTTGTGGAGAAGAGCTCGTAGGGATGGTGCAGAAGGATGTCCTGACGCCGAATCACCGAGAAGATCGATTCGAATTCATCCGCTTTGATCGCGCCCTCTTCAACAAGGTGCTGCTGACTGCGTGCAAGCACAGCCGGTGTTTGGCCTCCCTGGGTACGACTTTTGAGTTTCGGCAGTGATAGCCCGGTCAGCCCGAAGAGGTCGTCCAGGCCCAGGGGTCCATCGATCACGTAAAGGTCTTCCTCTTCCACGCTCAACCCGGTCATCAGCATCTCCACAACGTCTCTGGGCATCTCGTTGGGAACTTCGAGGCGCACCACCTCACCGCCCATCCGCCGTTTCCGCAGCCCCTGTTCCAGGGCCAGCATCAGGTCATCGGCTTCCAGATCCCTCAGTTCCAGATCCGCATCCCGCGTCACGCGGAAGAAGTAGTGCCCTTCGATCGTCATGCCAGGAAACAGCACCTCAAGGTTGAAGGCGATCACCTGCTCGAGAGCAATGGCGGTGTGAACTGGTTTGTCTTCAGTGCCGCTCAGTTCTGAGGGGATGGCGATGAAACGAGCAAGGTTCTTCTGCGGAACTTTGACGCGTGCAAATTGACGTTGCCCTGTCTCCGGGTCAACAACCACAGCGGCGACGTTCAGGCTCAGATTGCTGACAAAAGGGAATGGATGGGCTGGATCGACAGCCAGGGGCGTCAGCACCGGAAACACCGACGTCTGGAAGGTGTTGTCAACCCAGGTGCGCTGGTCTTCGTTGAGTTGTTTGTAATCGAGCAGTTCAACGTTGTGTTCCAGCAGCTTTGGCTTCAGGTGTTGGCGGTAGTGCACCTGTTGCTGCTTCAGCAGGGGAATGAGTTGCTCTCGGATCGCAAGCAGCTGCTCCAGGGGTGACATGCCGTCTTCACTCGGTTTGCTGACGCCGGCCTCCACCTGTGACTTCAGGGAAGCCACGCGAACCATGAAGAATTCGTCGAGGTTGTTGCTAAAAATGGCGCTGAACTTGGCTTGATCCAGCAAGGGTGTGCGCGGATCAAGGGCCTGGGCTAACACCCTCTCGTTGAAGGCGATCCAGCTCAGCTCCCGGTTGATGTAGTGCTCCGGGGCTAGGGCTGCTGCGCACATGGGCTGAACGTCTCGGCGTTCGTGTCGTTAGCCAAAACGTAGCAATCAGGATTCGCTTGTTCGTGTATCGGAGATGTCTGGAAGAGGGCTTCCGGCGACGAGGCCGATAACAAGCACCAGAACGGTTGCCGCTGCTGCAAAGGGACTCATAGGACCGAGCAGGTCGTAGCTCAACCCCGCCAAAGGGGGTCCGAGAAAGCTTCCCAAACTTTGCAGGGCCTGAAGGCTGCCCAAGGCGCTGCCCTGCCCCTCCCGGCCTAGGCGTCTGGACACCAGGCTGCGCAGGCTTGGTGTGACCAGGCCTGTGCCCAGAGCAAGGATTCCGACGGCGGTAAAAATCGCGCCGGCTCGGTCTGATGAGCCGACGCTGGGGATCAGCAGGCATCCAATGATCACCAGACCCAGGCCAAGCAAGGTCAGACGCCATTCACCGAACCGCTTGACCAGGGGACCGATCAGCCCTCCCTGGACCACGGTGGCGACCACTCCCACCACAAGGAATGCGGTGGTGGCCAGCTCAGGGCCCCAGCCGAAGCGCTGCTTGAAATAGAGCACCAGGATGGCTGTGAATCCGTTGAAGGCCAGGAAGAAGAGGAAAAATGCAGCGCAGAGTCGACCCACGCTGGGGTTCATCAGCACTTGGCTCAGCCGTGCAAACGGATTCAGGTCGCGTTTTCTGGGAAGGCTTTTGCGGGAGTCTTGGGGATGGGTCTCCGGCAGCAGATTGAGTACCACCAAGAGGTTGAGTGCAGCGAATCCTGTGGCGACCCAAACGGGAAGTGACACCGCCACCCGGGCCAGTTGTCCGCCAACGAAGGGGCCAAGGATGAAACCCAAGCCAAAGGCCACGCCGATCAATCCGAAGGCACGGGCTCGTTTGTCGGGAGGCGTGATGTCGGCAAGCACTGCGCTAGCCGTTGCAGCCGTACCGCCGCTGATGCCGTCAATGATCCGCGCTGCGAACAGCATCAGCAAGGGCAGAAGGCTTTGGCTGGGCCAAGGCAGGGAAACGGTTACTGCAAACAGCCCGAGTCCAAGAACTGAGCCTGCGACGCAGATGCTGATCACGGGTCGGCGCCCGTAACGATCACTCAGCGCTCCTATCAACGGGGTCACCAGGAATTGAGCGAGTGCATAGCTTCCCGCCAGCAGACCCAGGGTTCGACCGTCTGGGGCGAACTGGGCCAGGAGAAATGGCAATAGCGGAAAAACAATGCTTTCGCTGAGCCGGTCGTTGAGCAGCGTGAGAAATGCGCTGAGCAGTGTGGGAATCCGGGGACGCTGCAAGCTTGTCGCCACGCAGGAGAGACTCACATTCCCACAGGCGGTTGCCATGGCTTTGCGTCCGATTGCTCCGGAGGATCAATCGCTTCTGCGGGAGATCTATGCCGACGCGATCGAATCGCAGGCCCCTCTTCTTTATTCGGAGGAACAAGTCAGGGCTTGGGCTGCCCTGGCCTGGTTGCCCGGTGTGCTGGATGCGACGTTCCGGGATGGCTCGGGTTGGCTGACCACGGACGGTTCAGCTTTTGCGATCCGTCATCCCGAAGACCGTCTGTCGCTGCTCTACTGCCGCGGTCGGGCATCGCGGCGCGGCCATGGCAGTGCCCTTCTGAACCAGATTGAGGCGGATGCCTGGGCATCCGGCGTCCTGCAATTGCGAACGGAGGCCAGCCAGCTCAGCCGATCGTTGCTGCAGCGTCGTGGCTGGGTGGTGGAGTCGCCGGAAACAATCCTGATCGGAGGCGTGCCGTTTGAGCGCTATCGGATGGTCAAGCTGCTTCGCCAAGTGCACAGTTGATCCAGCCTGGCTTGGGCCTGGCCCGTCTGCATGATGGATTCCGCCCGTTGAATGCCCTGTTCCAGGGATTCACTGCAACCGGAGAACCATAAATAGGCGCCGGCATTCCAGCGCAGGGCATCGCAGAGAGGGCCTTTGTTCTGCAGGGCGTCCCGCGCCTGCTCGGCCCAGGTGCTTTCGTCAGCCCATTCCACGTCGGCGTCATGGCAACCATGGTCGCGGGGATGCAGGATCAACCGCTCCGCTTCACCGTTCCGCACCCGTGCCGTGATGCAGGCACGGCCGATGGGCAGGTCGGTTCCTCCTTCCAAACCCTTCACAGTGAGGACATCGGTCTCGCCGCCTTGCTTGAGGGCTTCCCAGGCGCGGGCCTCGGTTGGCGGGTGCACAAAGCCACTGACGAGAAGGTGGTCGCCTTGATGGGGAGTCCAGAGCAATTCCAGGCTGGCGACCGGGGGACGCTTGCCCAGTTCTTCGCGGTAACCGATCAGTGTTTCCGCGATGGGGAAGTGATCCGGTTGATGGATCAGGGCGAAGCCGTTTTGCTGGAACCCGTCTGCAACGGCGTTGATCGGCAGGCCTGAGAGGTCGAGATTGAGAAGGCGGAACAGATCAACAGCGGTGACGCCGTATTTGATCGGCATCCGGTCACCGCCCTGCAGAACCACCGGCTGGTCATAGGCCAGAAGCACCAAAGTGGTGAGCGGGTAAATCGGTGCTGTCCGCGTGCGTCCGTCGTAGGGCATGCCGAAACACAGCGGTGCTCGACTGCCGGCCATCGACTGCAGCACCGGCCCATGGGTTCGGTAGGTGTCGAGCATCCCCGTGAGTTCTTGGGGTTCGGGCCGTCGGATGCGATGGGCAATCAGAAAGGCTCCGATTTGTGCGGGCGTCGCTGCGCCCTGCAACATCAGCTCCATGGCATCAGCCGCTTCCTCGCGACTCATGCCCTTGCTGGTGTGTTCACCGCTTCCCACCTTGCGCAGGTGCTGTTTGAAGCGGTCGCGGCCGGAGAGAACTCCGCTCATCTCAAAGTTCCGGCCTAAAGATTTGGTCAGTCTTCAGGAGCGACTGACCCGGCAGGGGTAGCAATTGCTACGAAAGCTCAGGGCCCGCCTAGACGGGATAGCCCCTCGAAGCTGCCATGACGTGGATGCTCCGGGTGGTGGCGGCCATCGGCGTAATAGAGCCGTTCCAGCATCAGTTGGGGTGCTGTGGTCGGTGGAAGGAATTGCCCCTGAAGCAGGGTTGCCATGGATTGGAAAAATTGGCTCATCGAAATTCTTCTTTGAATTCAATTTCACTCGCACCACGAGCCTGTTGGCTGTGCCGATTGCTTCAAAACAGGCTGTTGTTTTGTAGTTGATGCTTCATTGTTAAGTCAGTGTTTGCGCAACAGTTTCTGAGCTGCTGAGACGTTCCGGTTTGGAACGCTGTTTTTGAGGCGGCAATAACAACTTTTCGTTTAATCATGACTGTTTCAGCTGTTCCTTCGACCCCGTCGTTGTCAGCTCCTTCTCAGGAGACCGTCACAGCCAGCTTGATGGCTGCCAAGAAAGCCAAGGGAATGAGCTTTGCCGATCTGGAAGCGGCCATGGGCCTTGATGAGGTCTGGATTGCTTCATTGTTCTACGGTCAAGCCACGGCCTCGAAGGAAGAGGCTGACAAGCTGGCTGCGCTTCTTTCCCTTGATCCGGCCATCACCGCGGCTTTGCAGGAGTTCCCCACCAAGGGAAGTCTTGATCCTGTGATCCCCACCGATCCCTTGATCTATCGCTTCTACGAGATCATGCAGGTCTATGGAATGCCTCTGAAGGATGTCATCCAGGAGCATTTTGGTGATGGCATCATGAGCGCGATCGATTTCACCCTCGATGTCGACAAAGTGGAAGATCCCAAAGGTGATCGGGTCAAAATCACCATGTGCGGCAAGTTTCTGCCTTACAAAAAGTGGTGAACAACCAGTTGTCTTGATTAAAGACATCAAAGCCCCGCAAAAGCGGGGCTTTTTTATTGGCGAAACTGTTGGCTCAGCTGGGTGCTTGCCATCTTCCTTCGAGTGTCGTCATTCAGTTCTTCGCTCAGTTCCAGCAGACAGCGCTGACTGGCAGGTGTGGCGATGCAACCCAGCGCGCGGAATGCTGCCTCTGCAACAGGGAGGGAACCGTTGCGACACAGTTCTGCCAGCTTTTCGCTGATCAATACGCCATCGCGGCGTTGCAGAACCCGAATAGCGGCCACAACGACTGGATCGCGAAAATCATTCAAGACTTCTTGGCAGTACTGCAGCAGTTCGCCGTCGTCGAGGCAGTGGGACCGGAAGCTGAGCAGTTGCAGACCGGCGAGGCGGTGCAGTTGGCCTGGGTGATGCAGGCAATTCACTACAACTGACTCTGGAACGTCGGCTCCCCAGCAGGCCAGAGCCTGAACCACCATCAGGTTGGCGTCCTCGTTGTCCGAGGTTTGCTCGAGTTGAACTAACAACCAATCGCGGGCTTCGCTCTGATGGCACAGCCCTGCTGCCATCACTAAATCGGTTTGAACCCCATGGTTGGCGAGGAGTTCTTGGATGACGGGCCAGCCCCGCTCGGCCTGCATTCCCAGTTTTTCGCAGAGGGCTCGCCGCAGATCAACAGAAAGGCTGGGGGAGTAGACCTCCCCCAGCCAAGCGGGCTCCAAAGGAGCGCGTCGTGATCGGGCGAGCCGTTCCCAGAGAACGGCTTCGTCGTTCATGGATGGATCAGCGGGCACCCAGTTCAGCAGCGAGCTCACGCTCCAGCTTTTCATCGTGCTCGGTCGGCAGCACGTTCTCCATATGTGTGCGGTGGGTGCTGTAGAAGAGCATGCCGATGAACACCATGCCCCCCACGATGTTGCCCAGGGTGACCGGCAGGAAGTTCCAGAAGATCACCTTGGTGAAGGGGACACCTGAACCAAGGATCGGCCCAGCGGTGTGCAGGAACTGGTTCACCACGATGTGCTCCATGCCCATCGATTGGAAGGCCGTGATCGGAAGCCAGCAGGCCAGGATTTTGCCAGGAACGCTCTTGCTCACCAGAGCCATGGTTACGCCAAGGCAGACCAGCCAGTTGGCCACCACTCCGCGCAGGAAGGCGAGGAAAAAGCCCATGCTTCCCAGGGCCTCGTACTTCTTCTCAACGTTGATTTGATTGAGAGCCATGATCTTCTGGGCCACGGCATCCCAGATCGGCGGGCCGACATTGTCAGCAGCGCCATCCATGGTGCCGCTGGTGAGGCTGATCGCCATGATCACGGCCACAACTGCGGTGCCGATCCAGTTGCCGAGCCAGACCCAGACCCAATTGCGGAAGGTGGCGCCCCAGGTGCTTTTGCCAGCCCAGGTGGCCATCGGTAGCAGCGCAAAGTTACCGGTGACCAGCTCCATGCCGAACAGCACGATGCTGGCGAAGCCGAAGGGGAACAGCAGCGAGCCGACGAAGGGCGCTTTCACGGTGATGCCCACTGTCAGGGCCAGGATCACTGCCAGGCCAAGGATGGCTCCGGAGTAAAAGCCTCGGATCAGCAGGTTCTTCACGCTGACCGTTGATTTTTTGCCGCCGGCGGCAATCATGCCGTCGACAAGCTCATTAGGTAGGACGTAGTCCATCGGTTGAGATTGAGAGTTGGACGAAGGTTTGATGTCAGCCGCTGATGCGGTTCATCAGGCGGGAGAACAGATCAGGGCTGCCGCCCTGACGGTTGATGGCGGCTCCGTCGCGACCACTGGCGCTAAGCCAGTTGACGAAACGAGAGAACACGTCGTTGCGGTTGGCCATGATGGTGAGGGGGGTGTGGTCGTTGCGTTGGAGCCGTGACTTCAAAAGGAAGCGTCACGGCGACGGCAGCGATCAGGCCTTCGGGGTGGCCCCAAACTTGTCGATCAACACCTCTTTCAGAGCTGCCTTGATCTCATCGGCGGGGATGGCCTTGCGGTGGATTTCGCCGATGCTTGGGTTGGCGCCTTGGGAACCGCCGATGGTCATCGTGTAGCCCTCGCCCATCACGCCTTCACTGTTTTTTGCCTTCGTGCCGGTGAGGCCGATGGCACCCATGTAGGCCTGGCCGCAGGTGTTGGGGCAGCCGGTCCAGTGGATCTTCAGCTCGTCGGGAAGGTTGAGCTCCTGATCCAGTTCCTTGGCTGCTTCAAGGGCTTGGTCTTTGGTGTTGGTTAGGGCAAAGCCGCAGTAGGTGTTGCCGGTGCAGGACACCGTTCCAGCCGAGATGTGACCAGGTTCCAGAGGGAAGCGCTGCACTAGGGCATCGGCCTTCAAGGCTTCCCGTTTGTCGTTGGCCAGTCCCACGAGAATGACGTTCTGATCTTCCGTGAGACGCACTTCGCCGCTGCCGTAATTGAGGCTTGCGGTGGCCAAATCCTGAAGATCCTGGGCGGTCAGGCGGCCGACTGGAACGTGCAGACCGGCGTAGGACAGGCCCTCCTGTTTCTGGGGATGGAATCCGTAGTGGGAGCGGGGCGTGGTGTTGAACACGGAGCCAGGATCCGGTGTCAGCGGACCGAAGAGTTCTTCCACTTGGCTGCGGAACACGTCGTGGCCCACCTGATCCAGATAGAGGCGGAAGCGGCCTTTGGGGCGCTTGTCCCGTTCGCCGTTGTCGCGCCAGAGCCGGATCACGGCGTCGGTCATCTTGCAGATTTCTTCAGGCTTCACCCAGGCATTCAGAGGAATGGCATAGGCATTCATCTGCGATGACAGAACACCGCCGATCCACACACCAAAACCCATCACCCCATCCCGTTCCACGGGGTGAAAGACGATGTCGTTGTGGAGCAGGAAGTTGTCCTTCGCCCCTGCAACGGCTGTGTTCCACTTGCGGGGCAAGTTGGAATACTCCGGGTTCCCTTGGCAGTTGTTGGTGAGGAAGTTCTGCAGCTCGGTTGTGTAGGGCCGCGTGTCGACGATCTCGTTGGGATCGATGCCGGCGATTGGGTTGCCAGTGACGTTGCGGGGATTGTCGAAGCCGGATTGAATCGTGCTGAGACCTGCTTCCGTTAGTCGTTTAAGAATCTCTGGCAGGTCGCCCAGCAGCACACCACGCAACTGCAGGTTCTGCCGCGTGGTGATGTCGCAACTGCCGTTTTCGCCGTAGCGCTCGACGATCGAACCAACCACACGCAGTTGATCTGCGGTTAGTACTCCATTGGGCACACGCAGGCGGAGCATGAACTTGCCTGGCGTTTTCGGACGCCAAAACATGCCGTACCACTTCAAGCGCAGTTGAAGGTCGGTCTCATCCACCTGCTCCCAGCCTAGTGCGGCGAATTTCTCGATCTCGCTACCGACCAACAGGCCATCCTTGGCCGCCTTGTTCTGCTCGATCTTGTTGAGCTTCTTGCCATCCAGGTAAGGCCTGGAGGGAGAGCTAGTAGTCATAAGTCGATTGAAAAGTGGGCGGATTGATTGCTCAAAGACGAGGTGCGAATCAATCGAGATGGCCCGAAGACCGGCAACGCTTCAAAACGAAGGGAGCGTTGGGTTGATTGAATAATCACCGTGATGGGAACCCTGGTCCGTAACAAAGAGAACACTTTTGGAGTTGATCGATTGCAGGGCTCTGATTTGGCCAATTTGTAATTCCGGCTACATCTGGTGGTTCCCGTGAGGCCGTAAAAGGCAACCTGATTAAGCCTCAGTATTGGCGTCCAATTTCGCCAACCATCCGCACCGCTCCGGCCCGGAGCATTTGCCAAACGCGCTTCATCGCAGCGAAGTCTTGGTCCAATTCGGACGGCCCAGCCGCTCGATCGAGTCTTCTGTCGTAGCGGGCGTCCCTGGGGTCGTATCCCCTGCGGTAGCGGTCGTTCCGGGCGTCGTATCGCTCGATTCGTCCGTCCAGAGGCTCGCGGTAGGAGCGGCTGTCCAATGGAGCACGATCAAAATTACGGCGGGGCGCCATGACTTCCTCAACGTTCAGAACAACCCGATGACATCAGCCGGCACGGTCATCGATCCGTGGCCATTGCTACGGAATGACGCTTCCGATGGGAGACGGCGTGGTCTGCATCTCGTGGTGCACGGCCGCAGTGGCGGTGCTGTTCCCGACTGTTTGGCATCCCTGCCGCCTCTTCTGGCTCAGCGGCGATCGGCGCCGGTACAGCTCGAGGTGCTGACAGCTGAACAGGCCGTTTCGGCTCCTCTCCAACCCGCTTGGATCGTTCCTTTGCTGTTGCTGCCTGGAGCTCACGCACGAACGGACGTGCCTGCAATTCGGGACAGGCTTCATGGAGTTGGGGCCAGTGTGCGTTTGCTGCCCTTTCTCGGTGCATGGACCTCCTGGTGGGACGCTGTGCTGTCAGCGCTTCCTCTGCCTGAACGGCGTGATGCCGTGCTGGTGCACCATCCTCTCCGTCCAGGTGTGGCGGATCGGTTTCTCACGATGCTGTCGTCTCGATTGGCGTTGCCGTTGGTTTCCTTCGATGCCTGGCCGGAGTTCCAGCAGCGCCATCCCCGCGCCCGGCCACTCCCGTTGGCTCTAGCTCCGAATCGCATGACGGAGGCGCTAAGCGAAGCTGGTGGATTGCCTCCTCTGCTGGAGCATCCCCCCACCCGTCAGGCCTTGATCGATCTGCTTGTTTCTCTGCCGTGAGCATCGCTGAACAATCCGGAACCGTTTATCTGGTGGGAGCCGGTCCTGGCGATCCCGAGTTGCTCACGCTGAAGGCGCATCGGCTGCTTCGTGAGTGCGATGCCCTGGTGTACGACTCGCTGGTGCCCAAGGAAGTGCTGGATCTTGTCCCTGATGGCTGCGAACGCTGTTTTGTCGGCAAGCGTCGTGGGCATCATTCAGTGCCGCAACCAAGCACCAACGCCGTGCTCGTGGAAATGGCCCAGAAACACAGCACGGTGGTGCGGTTGAAGGGGGGTGATCCCTTTCTGTTTGGTCGTGGAGGTGAAGAAGCGGCTTACTTGGCGGAAAGGAACATCTCTGTTCAGGTGGTCCCGGGCGTGACGGCCGGCATCGCTGCCCCTGCTTACGCCGGAATTCCCGTCACGCACAGGCGGGCGGGGTCATCGGTGACCTTCGTCACCGGTCATGAGGAAATCGACAAGCGCCGTCCCTCTGTGGATTGGCGTGCCTTGGCCGCTGCCAGTGACGGCTTGGTGATTTACATGGGATTGCACAATCTGCCCAGGATCGCGGAGGAACTGATGGCGGGTGGTTTGGCTTCGACAACTCCCGTAGCGGTGATTCAGCAGGGCACGGTGGCGGGGCAGCGCTGCCTCAAAGCAACCTTGGTTGACGTTGCCGATCAATGCCGAGCGCAAGCCTTCAAGTCACCCTCGATCGTTGTGGTTGGTGAGGTGATTGACCAGCAGGTTGAGGCCTGCATGCCCACACCGGCAGCGGTCACGATGCCGATTCCGTTCTGACAATCCACGCTCTATTCCTTCAAGCGAGCCCGGAGCTGGGCCAGGTTGCACGGCCGGGTGTTGGTATCGAGTTGAGCACGGATGAGCCGGTCCCAAGCCGTGGTAACCGCATCCAGAGATCCCGGCAGCACAAACACAAAGGTGCCGTTGGCCACGCCGGCAAGGCAGCGGCTTTGCAGGGTGCTGGTGCCGATGCTCTTGAAGGAGAGCACTCGAAACAGTTCCCCGAATCCTTCGATTGTTTTGTCCAGCAGAGGTGCCACGGCTTCGGGGGTGCCATCGCGGCCGGTCAGACCGGTACCCCCACTGGTGATCACCACATCAACCGCGGGATCGGCGATCCAGCGGCTCAGTTCACTGCGGATTTGATAGCGATCATCGGGGCAGAGTCTGCGCTCGTGAAGCCAATGGTCGGCGGCTTCAAGGCTGCGCAGCAGCTGATCTCCGCTGCTGTCGTCCGCCAGGGTGCGTGTGTCGGAGATGGTGAGCAGGGCGATGGACAGGCCCATGGCACAGCGGCGGAGCCTTCGGACGCTAGAACCGCTCCAGCTGCCATGGACGCGGTGCTGAAGGTGCTGTTGTTCGCCTCCCTCCGAGAACGTGCCGGTTGGGCGGAGCGTTCCCTTCCGTTCACGCCAGGGGTATCAACGGCCCGTGAGGTCTGGAAACAGTTGGATCTTGGCCCGCTCGAGGGCATCAGCATTGCGGTCAATCAGGAGTTGGTCGGTGCGAATCAGCGGTTGCAGGCCGGTGATGAGCTGGCCTTTCTTCCACCGTTCACGGGGGGTTGAAGCATGAGCAGTTGTTGTGTGGAGGTGTGCCCGGATCCCTTTGATCCTTGGCAGCAGCTCGCGATCTGGAGTGGGGATGCCGCGGCCGCGGCGATCTTCATTGGTCGGGTGCGTCCCACCACCATGGATGGCCGGCCTCTGCAGGCGCTTGAGCTGGAGCACTTCCCTGGCCTTTGCGAACGTCAGATCACGGCCATGGCACAGCGTTTGCAGCAGGAGCACCGGGTGGGACCGATTTTGGTGCTGCATCGGGTGGGGAGGCTCGCCCCTGGGGACCCGATTGTGCTGGTGGCGGTCCAGGCGGATCGGCGCGGCGCAGCGCAGCTCTGCTCTGCTGCGTTGTTGGAGCAACTCAAGCATCAGGCACCGTTCTGGAAGCGGGAGTGGTGCAGCGGTCAGGGAACCTGGCTGGCGGCAAATACGCCGCTCTGATCAACGCTTGGGTGCTGCAGTTGGTAGCCCAGCTGTTTGAGCCGGGTGTTGCGGATCCGTCGGCCCGCTGAACTCGGATCGTCTTGTCCAAGCCAGTGCACCGGTGCCAGCCCTTGGCGTTGCAGGCTTCGCTCCACGAGATCCCGCAGCAGGATCGGTTCGTCGTTGACCACATTCACCACGCCGCCCCATTCACCATCCACTGCTGCTTCCAGGGCACCGGCGGCATCCGCCACATGCAGCCAGTTGCTGTAAGAGCCTCCGCGGCCGGGGCGTTCCAGGCCGGCGAGTCCGCTCAAACGTTGATCCAGATCGCGGCCGGGGCCGTACAGCGCTCCGAGGCGCAGGATGCAAACGCGCCGGTCGCCGATGCTGTTGAGCAGTTGCTCGCTTTCCAGCAGAACATCGCCATGGCCGCGGCCCGGGTCGGGCGGCGTTTGCTCATCCACCCAGTCACCCTGGGCATCGCCATACACCGAGCAACTGCTCGTGTAGAGAATCTGTCGAAGATTGGGGAGTTGTGGCAACAGCGACTTCAGGCAGCGGAAGCTGTTGACGAAGGTGTGGCGGTAGCCGTCGGCATCCACCTGGCGATCTCCCTTGGGACCGAGGCAGAACACGGCGCTGCTGCTCTGCCGCAGTGCATCCAGCAATTGGACAGGGTTGGTGGCATCGCACACCCTCACCCGATCCGCCAAGGAGCTGAGGTGCTCCAGCCGTTCGCTGCTGGTGGTGGTCAGCGTCAGCCTTAGCTGTGGCCGTTTCAGTTGCAGCCGCTCCGCCAGGGCAAGCCCCACATACCCGCAGCCAACGATCGTGAGGTCCATGGCGGGGGATGGCTGTTGCAGCGACCCTAAGGAGATCGACCGTTCCATGCCGTCACGGAGATGACTGATCAATGGACCCTCAACCGTCGCAATTTCGCCGGCCACTGGCAGGGCTGTGGCCACTGGTTTGAACGCGACGGCGCCGATCGGCTGGACCTACAGCGTCCATTCCGCCGGATTGACCCCACCACATACGCGATTTCCTTTTCCGATGATGACCACGGGGTCTGGGATGGGTCGGGGCTGGCGTTTGCTCCCGCTGGCCAGGCCACCTATCCCATCAGCCGAGCCAAATACAACACCGGTGGCGGTTGTTGGCAGTTTCCCGGGGCGGGGGGCCAGTCCAGCCTTGGCTTGGATGCCGATCGTCCGCGCTTCGGCCACGAGATCAACCTGTTTTGCGGTCGCTCCCGCTCGATGCTGGTGCTGCTCTGGGAACCGCGGAACGGCCGTTGGCGCTTGCAGCGCGTTGGGGCGGTGGGCTTTCGTTGTCGTCTGAGCCCCGATCCCGAACCCGAGCGTCCCGCATGCGGGACACCCGAGGCTCTGCTGGATTCGGTGAAGGGATGGAGCGGTGAGCGGCAGACGCTGCGACCTCAGCTGGGGGTGAACGCCGAGGCCGAGGACGCTGCTCCCGTGGTGTTTGATGCGCACCAATTTCTCCACAACGACTGCTCAGCCGTGATGCCCGATGGCTTGGTGTTCTCGGTGCCCAGTGAAATTCCAGCGGAGCCTTTCAGCCTGGAAATCGCTGGACGTCTCGGTGCTGCGCTGTTTCAGCAGGTCAGCATCCATTTCGATGCATCGGGCCAGCTCTTGGCCTGGGAGCGCCGATGCTTTCGCCCAGCGACGGTTCAGAAGATTCGCTGACGGATCACCTGGGCCCAGAGGCGCGTACCGCTTTGCAACGAGCCGGCCTCGGCCGGTAGTTCCAACAGAAGATCGGCCCGTTGCAGGGAGCCGATTCGGGAGGAGGCCTGCGAGCCATCCACCCGAGCCAGCAGCGCTCCTGCGGCGTTGGTGTCGAGGCGGGCTCGGGCCAGTTCCGGCCGTCCCGGTCGGCGGCTTAAAGGGTCGGCGAGTTCCACCATCACCCGGGGGAACAGTTCCGGTTCGATCTGCCCCTCCAGGGCCTGCAGGGCGGGCCAGAGCAGTTGCAGGGCGGTGACCGCCGCCGCCACGGGATTGCCCGGTAGTCCGAAAAACGGCACGCCCTCACCGATGCTTCCAAAGGCGAAGGGGCGACCCGGGCGAAGGAACAGTTTCCAGAAGTCCACGGCACCCAGCTCCGCCACCAGCGGTCGGATCCAGTCGGTGTCGCCGGCGGAGACGCCGCCGGTACTCACCACCACGTCGCAGTCGTTGGCAAGATCAAGCAGGGCCTGCCGCAGGGCGTTGGGTTGATCGGCCACCACCCGTCGCTGGGTCACCGACTGCCCGAGGGCCTGGAGCATCGTCTCCAGAAGCGTGCCGTTGCTCTCCCAGATGGCACCGGGGTGCCGCGCTGTTCCGGGGGGCACCAGCTCGTCCCCGCTGATCAGCAGCCCGATGCGGGGTTGCGACACAACGGCCAATTCGGCGATGCCGCAGCCGGCGAGGCGTGCGAGATCGGCGGACCCCAGTCGCTGTCCAGCGGCCAGCAGCAGGTCCCCTGGCCGGCATTCCTCGTCCTTCGGGCGAATCCAGGGACGATCCGACGCTTCTTTCGCCAGCTGGAGGGTTTTGCCGTTCACTGTGATGAGCTCCTGGGGCAGCACCCAGCCGGCACCGTCCGGCAGTGGAGCTCCGGTGAGGATCCGAATCGCATCGCCGTTGGCCAGGGTCCCGTTGAAGGGTTGGCCTGCTGCGGAGCGCCCTTTCAGCTGCCAGATTTCTCCGAGCTTGGGCTGGTGGCTTTGCCCCAAGGCGTAGCCATCCATGATTGAGGCCGGAAACCCCGGAACGGCCGCGCTGGCCAGTACAGCTGCTGCGCTCACGCGGCCCAGGGCGTCCTGGAGGGGCACCGTGCTGCTGAGCGTGATCGGCTCGATTGCCGCCAGAACCCGTCGGCGTGCCTCCTCCAGGGGTAGACCTTCGCGTCCGTACGGCTCAGCGCTTCCAAACACCATTTCGCCCCCCTTCTTTGAAATGAAGCTGGATGGCCTCGATCGTCATGGCTGGATCGACCGCCTTGAGCATGTCGTAAAGGGTCAGCAGCCCCACGGAAACGGCTGTCATTGCTTCCATTTCCACGCCGGTTTGGCCCGTTGTGCGGCAACGGCAGTGGACGACCAGGCCAGGCAGGGATTCGTCAGCGTCGATCGTCACATCCATGCCACTGAGCGGTAGGGGGTGGCACAGGGGAATCAATTCCCAAGTGCGTTTTGCGGCCTGGATGGCAGCCACCCGGGCGACCGCCAGAAGATCCCCTTTGGGTGTCTCTCCCCGCTGGATCAGGGTCAGGGTTGTGGGCTCCATACGAATGGCTCCACTGGCATGGGCTTCGCGCTTGCTGGCAGGACGGTCCCCCACGTCCACCATGTGAACTTCGCCTTGTTGGTTCAGATGACTTAGGTCTTCCGTCATTCGATCAAGGTCACAACACCGTTAGTGAGTTCGAAATAACCCACTACCAGTTTCAGGGCACCGCTGCTTTTGGCTTCGGCCAAGGCCGAGCTGCGTTGGATCAGCGTGGATGCTGTGGCAAGGGCATTGCGTCTGACGGCCTCCGCCAGATTGCTGCTGCCGCTAATGGTCTCCTCGATGGGATGGATCAGCCGTTCCAGCGAAGGGGTCAAAGGCTTGTCGTCCATCGCTGCCGTGACAGCTCCGCAGCCGCTGTGCCCCATCACCATCACCAGCGGCGTTTTGAGAAAGCTGACGCCGTACTCCACCGAGGCAATCGCTTCGTCAAAAGCGCTGTTGCCGGCGTTGCGGATCACGAACAGTTCGCCAGGGGTGGTGTCGAACACCCAGCTCGGTGACACCCGTGAATCAGAGCAGGTGAGCACAGTCGCCCAGGGACGTTGGCTTGTGGCCAAAGCTCTGGGGGAATTGAAGCAGCGTGGGTCAGGATCGGTCGTCCGCAGCGTTGCCCTGTTCTCCTGAAGCGCCAGGCGCCACGCTTCTGTAAAACGGCGGTTCCCCGCCATCAGGGCCTGAAGTGGATCGTCGGGAACGCAGAACCCATCTTCGGCAGCATCAACAGGCCGCGTTTGTATTAGGGCGGCCAAGGCCAGACCGCCCGTTCGCTGGAGGAAGTGACGGCGTTGGATCCCCATGCCGCCAGCTTATTTAGGCCGTGTGATCAGCGCTCGCCGAAGGGGGCCCAGAGCGTGGCCTCGGAGCCGACCACGGGTTCCACGGCGGGCTTGCTGGCAGCAGCCGGTTGAGCACTCACATTCGCGCTTATGGAGGAGACATCCGCTTCGCCCAAGGGAGCCCAGAGAGCGGCAGGACCGGCGATCACCGGCTCGACGCCAGTAGCGCCAGCCTGTACGGAGGCCGTCTGGCTGCGCACCAGTTGCACGGCGAGGGAACCAACGATGAACGCACCCAGGAAGCCGGCTGCCAGGGTGATGGGGCTGCGGCCGGAAGTGGACGAGATGCTGCTGGTCACGGCAGAAACTCTCAGAACAGAGCTTCAGTATGGAAAGAATTGGTGTGAACGACTACTGGATGGGCTGAATTGTGTAGCGGAATTAACAGTTCCTATGGGATCAAAGTCCTGCATTGGATGTTGCTGGAGAGCTTCAGCCGTGACCCATCCGTGGGACATTCCCAGCAACATTCCGAGGGAGAGGGCGAAGCGCACAGGCCAAGATTTGTATCAACGTAAACATCTCTGTTTCCGCGGTCTTCTGTTGTCATCATTGACACCAATCAAGGCTTTGGTTGATGTCCAGCCGTTGCGATTCCGCCAGCCATTGCTTTGCCTTTGAGCAGGATTTCATCGGCAACTGGCGCTGCATACCGCTGTGTGTGCGTCGGAAACTTGATCTCTGTGGGGTGAAGTTAAAGCTCAATCACTGGTTGCAACTCTCCAGGGATCAACGTCAAACCCTGGTGGATTGGCCGGATGGGGCCGACGCCCTCGAGCAGCTTCGCCAACACCTGCGCGATTGCACGAGCGCCATGGCCGATGGCATGGCGAAGGATCTTCCACCGGTCAGCGGCGCCCCCTGGCAACAGTTGGCCGAGCTGCCCGCTGCGGTACGGGAGGCGGCCACGGCGCGAGGTGTGTTGCTGACCCTGGAGCAATGGGCTCAGCTCAGTGAGCTGGATCGCTTTGCGTTGTGCAAGTTGGCCCGGCCGGGGCACGATCACCACAACCTTGAAGCAGCCTTCAGCGAAGTGCTGGTGTGAGTAGCCGGCGCAGTGCCTCCAGCTTTCCTTTTTGCTGCTCGACGGGCTTCACCACCGAGACGGCCGGAGCCACGATCACCGCGCAGGCCTTGAGTTCCGGCTGCTTCGATACCGGGCAGGCCTCGTCATGCATCAGGGTGTTGGCCTCGCAGGCCTTCTCCTGGGTGAATCCCCAGTGCATTGGCAGAAAGACCGATCCACGCCGAATGCGATCGGTGACCTTCACGGTCGCGGTGAGGTGACCGCGGCGCGAGCTGATCGCTGCCAGTGCGCCGTTGCGCAGTTTTAGATCCTGAGCGTCACCGGGGTGAATCTCCAGCAGCGGCTCGGGATGCTGTTTCATCAGCCGTTCCACCTTCCCTGTGCGGGTCATGGTGTGCCACTGCCCCAGATAGCGGCCCACCGTCAGCACCAGGGGGTAGGTCTCGCAGGGGGGTTCCGCCAGCCCGAGCGGTTGATCGGTGCTGAAGCGGGCGCGTTTGTTCGGGGTGGGGAACTGATGGTCTTCGTAGAGGCGTTTCCCTGCTGCGCTGGGGCTGCTGCCGTGGGGGTACGGCCACTGCTGTGGACCGTCCTGTTCAAGCAGCGCATGGCTCAGGCCACTGACGTCACAGAGGCGCCCTTGGGTCAGTTCGGTGAATTCGGCGTAAACCTCAGCCGCTGAATCGAAGCTGAATTGTTCGGTGTAGCCCAAGCGGCGTCCCACGTCAGCGAAGACCTCCCAGTCGGGCCGGCTTTCGCCGAAGCGGCGTCGATAGGCCGGGCAATAGGTCACCCGCCGTTCGGAATTGGTCATGGCACCGGCCTTCTCACTCCACTGGGCTGCGGGCAAAAGCAGGTGGGCGTAATGGGACGTTTCAGAGTCGGCATAGGCCTCGCTCACCACCACCAGCGGGCACTTGTTCATGGCTGACTTCACCCGGTCGAGATCCGGGAGGCTGACCAGGGGGTTGGTGGCGGCCACCCACCACAGATCCAGCGCGCCCTGTTCCATTGCTTCGATCTGTTGCCAGGCCGCCAATCCAGGCTTGGCGTTGATCCTTCCTTTTGGCAGCCGCCAGGCCTGTTCCACTTCGGCACGGTGGTCAGCGTTGGTCACCAAGCGGTAGCCCGGCAGCAGATGCGCCAAGCCTCCAGCCTCACGCCCGCCCATGGCATTTGGTTGGCCGGTGAGGGAAAACGGGCCTGCTCCTTCCTTGCCGATCTGGCCGGTGAGCAGATGCAGATTGATCAACCCCTGCACCACTGCTGTTCCTTCCCGGCGTTGGTTCACACCCATTGACCAGAGGCTGAGCACCTTTTCGCGCCGGTGGAACAGAGCGGCCACTTCCCGCAGGCGTTTTTCGGGGATGTTGCAGAACAGGGCAACCCGCCTTGGAGTCCAGCGGGCGGCGACGTCAAAAAAGGCGTCGTAATTCTCGGTGTGGTCGTCGATGAAGGCTGGATCCTGGCCGTTCTCGCGGAGCACCAGGTGGGCAATGCCGTGCAGCAGGGCCAGGTCGCTGCCTGGTGCAATCGGCAAGTGGATGTCGGCGGCTTTGGCGGTGTCGGTGCGGCGTGGATCCACCACCACGATCTTGACGCTGCCAGGGTTTTTTCGTTTTCGCTTCAGCAGGCGCTGGAACAGCACCGGGTGGCACTCGGCGGTGTTGGTGCCGATCAGAAACGCCACCGTGCAGTGGTCGAGGTCTTCGTAGCTGCAGGGGGGGCCATCGGAGCCCAGGCTGCGGGTGTAGCCCGCCACTGCTGAGCTCATGCACAGCCGCGAGTTGGCATCAAAATTGTTGGTGCCCAGTGCGCCTTTCAGCAGTTTCTGGGCCAGGTAGTAGTCCTCGGTGTGGAACTGGCCGGAGCCGTACATGGCGATGCCATCGGCATTGCCGCGCTGGGTCACGCTTGCCTGAATCTGTCCGGTGATTTTGTCGAGGGCCTCGTCCCAGCTGATCGGTGCGAAGTCGTCCTCGAGCGTTTCGCGGAATAGGGGTTGGCGCAGTCGTCCTTGGGCCAGGGTTTCGCCAACCGTGGCGCCCTTGATGCAGACCTGACCAAGACTGGAGGGATGCTCGCGGTCGCCGCGGGCGGTCCACATTGGATTGCCTTCACCATCCCGCTTCACTGCTTGACCCTTCACAGCAGGTGGGAGCAGCTCCAGGCCACAGCCCACGCCGCAGTAGGGGCACTGGCTGCGCACGCTGCGGGGGGAGTTGACCATGCAGGAACCTAAAAAGAACAAAACCCGGAGCTTTAGCTCCGGGTCGTTGTGCAGCGACAGGGTGCTGCGGAGGGTGATGGATCAGGCCGTTTCGCCTTCGTGCAGCTCTGCGAAGGACCCTTTGGGCTCCTTCAGGAAGAAGAAGCAGAAGAAGGCCACGACCAAACCTGCGACGCCCAGGATCTGGAAGAAGGCGCTGTTGGAGGCAGCAATCACCTCGGGGGTGGGTTCGCCGCCGCCGCCCATCCACATCGGCAGGAGGCTGAAGATGGTCAGGTAGGTCACAGCACCAACGTTGCCGTAGGCACCGACTAGACCGGCCACCTGACCGGTGACGCGACGCTTGACCAGGGGCACCAGCGCGAAGGTGGCGCCTTCACCGGACTGCACGAAGAAGGAGGCGAGCATGGTGATCACCACGGCAACGGCGATGCCGGTGGTGCCGGTGAAGGTGCCCGGCTTGATCATGCTCATCACCAGGTAGCCCACGCCGAGACCGGCGGTGAGGAAGCCCATGGTGTTCTTGCGGCTGCCGACGCGGTCGGAGATCAGACCACCGGCAGGGCGGGCCACCAGGTTCACGAAAGCGAAACAGGAGGCCAGGATTCCGGCCGTGGCCTTCGGCAGATCGAAGGTGGTTTCAAAGAAGGTGGGCAGCATCGAAACCACGGCCAGTTCGGAGCCGAAGTTCACGATGTAGGTGAGCTCGAGGATCGCCACCTGGCGGAACTCGTAGCGGTCTTCCTTGGGATAAACCTTGTTGCCAAGAATCAGATCGCGGTTGGTGCGGATGATTCCCCAGGTTTGGAAGGCAAACCAGACGGCGACGGCACCAAGGGCCAGCGGATAGGTGCTTGGGGTGAGGAAGCCCACCTTGCCAAGACGCCAGCAGAGCACGCAGAGAATGGCTGCGAAGGGCACGTTCATGCCCAGCAGACCCCAGAAGTCGCGCATGGAGGTGACTTCCAGACCTGCGGTTTTCTCAGGGCGCTGGTACGTCTTGCCAGGCGGGGTGTCGGTGACGTTGAAGAAGTAGAAGAGGCCGTAGACGGCGGAGACGATGCCGGTCAGGGCGATGGCACCGCGCCAGTTCAGAACAGCGCCGGTCGGCAGTTCGAAGCCGCCGGAGAAGGAGAGGAAGCCAGCGAGGGCCACCATGGTGAGGGCGGAGAAGGCGGAGCCGAAGTTGCCCCAGCCGCCGTAGATCCCTTCCGCGAGGCCGATTTCCTTAGGAGGGAACCACTCGGCCACCATTCGGATGCCGATCACGAAGCCGGCGCCCACGATGGAGAGCAGCAGACGTGCCACCACCAGCTGGTTGAAGTCCTGAGCGGACGCAAACAGCAGGCAGGGAAAGGCTGAGAAGACCAGGATCGAGGAATAGGTGACCCGGGGTCCGAATTTGTCCAGAAGCATGCCAATCAGCACGCGAGCCGGGATGGTGAGGGCCACATTGCAGATGGCCACGGTGCGGATCTGACCAACGGTCAATCCGAGGTCCGCTTTCACGGTGGTGGCCAGAGGGGCCAAGTTGAACCAGACCACGAAGGTCAGGAAGAAGGCGATCCAGGTCAGGTGAAGGGTTCGATACCTGCCCTGGAACGACCAGAGGTCGCCAAGCATTGAGAAGAAGAAGTGAAACCTCGGGCGTCAAAACGAAGGGTGCCCGGGGATGGCAAAACGGTCGAAAAGAAGATCCGTTTAACTCGCGCAGTTAATCAATTCGTCGGGCCACTCTTTGGTCAGATTGGTTACCAATTTCTGTTTTTGTGTTCCTCCGCAAACATCAATGGAGCTGATTGATTGGATCAGGTGTTCTTGTGCCTGGATGATTTGGTAGCGGTTGCAACTTTGTTGGGTTGTTGGACTTCGCTGGTGCAGATTGTTGATCAGAGATGTGAACCAAGGCTTGCGGGTTTGTTTGCTCAGTGGCGGTAGCAGCCGTCGCATGGGGCGTGACAAAGCGCTGTTGCCCCATCCATCCGGTGGTGTTTGGCTAACGGCGTTGGTCGACCAGCTGCTGCCCTTGGGGTATCCGGTGCAGGTGTTGAGTCGCCATCGCGAGCATGCAGAGGTGCTGGGGCTCCGACCCGGATGTTCCGTGCTGTTGGAGCCCCCTCCTTGGAATGGCCCCCTGCAGGCGCTTGCCAGGGTGCTGCCGCTTCCGCCCGGGGAGGCGTTGCTGGTGCTTCCGGTGGACATGCCGCGCTTGCGGACGGCTGTATTTCTTCAGCTCATCGCGGCCTGGAACCGTGCTCCTGAGCAAGCAGCGGTGGCCCATGACGGTATGCGGCTGCAGCCGTTGTTGGCGGTGATTCCTTCAGGCTCCCCCTTTCGCCCCTGTCTCGATCAGCAATTGCAACGTGGAGAGTTGCGCTGGATGGACTGGTTGATGCGTGTTCCTCATCAGTCGGTGCAGTTGCCTGCAGAGGCTCTGCTGAATGCCAATTGCTCAGCAGATCTGTCAGCGTTGGAAGGATGAGCACCTCGCTGCCGCTCGCAGATCGTTTCAACCGGCCCCTCGGAGTACTGCGGCTGTCGCTGACGGCCCGCTGCAATCTCGCCTGTCCGTACTGCCGTCCGGATGTGGATGATCCCCCTGGCTTGCTCACGCTTGAGCAGCAAATGCGTGTTATTCGTGTCGCCTCGCGCCTTGGAACCCAAACGCTACGGCTCACGGGTGGAGAGCCGTTGTTGAGCCGCCGGTTGTTGCCCTTGCTTGAGGCGGTGGCGCAGGCCCGGAGGCGTCGATCAGATCCCGTAGCAGGTCTTGAAGTGGTGGCGCTTACCAGCAATGGGGTTTTGCTTTCGGAACCGATGGCTCGGTCGCTGCGCGCAGCAGGGTTGAATCGCATCACCATCAGCTTGGATGCAGCAGAAGGGGAGGCAGCAGCGCGCATGGCTGGTCTCCAGGGTGGCGCTGTCGCCGGTGAACGGTTGGTGCGCAAGGTGCAGGACGGCATTTCGGCGGCTCGTGCCGCTGGTTTTGACCCCTCGGCCGGTGAACTCAAGCTCAACGCCGTGATCCAACGGGGGATGAATGATGATCAACTTCTTCCCTTGGCCGGTTTGGCGCGGCAGCAGGGGGTGGAGCTGCGCTTGATTGAGTTCATGGATGTGGGCAACCGCAATCAGTGGAGGCTGGACCAGGTGCTGCCGGCGGCGCAGATGGTGGAGCGCATTCACGCCCGTTGGCCGCTCGAACCCCTGGGGCGCCCCAGGGGTGGCACGGCACAGCGTTGGAACTATCGCGATGGCGCCGGATCCATCGGTGTGATCGCCTCCATCAGTGAGCCGTTCTGTGGAGATTGCAACCGGTTGCGTGTCACCGCCGATGGGCAGGCGTTCACCTGTTTGTTCTCCGCTCATGGCATGGATCTCAAGCCTGTGCTCTCGTCGGAGCCTTGCCTCGAGCAGGCCATACGCGATCTTTGGCAGCGGCGCCAGGACCGCTACAGCGAGGAGCGTGATCCAGAGGCCGGTGCGTCAACGCATGCGGAGATGGCGTATCTGGGGGGCTGAACCGTTGTGATCGTCACCGTTTTTGAGTGAGGCTCCCGGTACAACAGGTCAGCTGAAGGATCTTCAAGGATCCATCGAGATGTTCGAACTGCTGGCCTACGAGCGCTTTCGCGACACCCCATCGGTTCGTTTTTTCGACGTGACTGTGGACACCTCGAACGCGCGTGACTTGGTGATTCACAGCGGTCCTGCGGTGTCGCCACCCAACGACCCTGAGAGTGGAGCCTGGCAGTTTTATTTGCATCCCCATCAGGAAGACAATTTGCTGGCGGCGAGTGGCGGGAGAACCTTCTTTTTGGTGAATCTGGCCTGGGAGGAGCCGTTTCACATCGTTCGGCTGGAAAGTGGTGGTGACATCCTTCGCATTCCCCCCGGCACCTTCCACCGCTCGATTTCCGATCCCGACGGCTCCGTCGTTCTGAACCAGGCGGTCCGTGAGGAGGGCGTCTCTCTTGTGCGGGAATTTCGGGTCTACAACAGCGCCGAGATCCCGGCCTTGATGGCTGCAACCCATAGCTCTGCTCGGAAGCCCCAGTTGCATGGGGTGGAACCTCTGCTTCAGGCGGCCTGAACGAGGTTGTGTTGTGAGTTCTCCGTTCCGGAGGCTTCGTCGTTGATCTGAATCTGCCAATTCAGCTCACTCGCTGTTCCTGGGGGGCCGCTGAAGCTGCCGCTCACGGCCGCGGTGAGTTCCGGTTTGGAGGAGGTGGCTAGCACCACATAGCGCTCGGTGACCTCCTTGCCGGCACTGGGGTCAAAGCCTCTCCAGCCCGCTCCAGGTAGGTAGACCTCCGCCCAGGCATGGAGGTCGTACTCGTTCGGGGGAGGTTGCTGCAGTTGATATCCGCTCACGAATCGGGCCGGAAGACCCACCACGCGGCAGCAGGCCACCATCAGCATGGCCAGATCTCGGCAAGAGCCGATTCGCTCGCGCAGGGTTCGGCCCGCTGGCCAGGCCGGCCCCACATGGCGTTGGGTGTATTTCACCCGCTCTTGAATCAGTTCAATGAGTTGATTCAGAAAGGCCAGGGTCTGTTGGTTGCTGCCCATCAGCGCTTCCTGAGTGAGGTCGATGGCTGCGGGTTCGTGCTGGCCATTGGGCAACCAGCCTTCTAAGGCGCCCTGCAGATCACTGTTGAGTTGGCCCCGCGGGTAGGGCAGTGGTGGTTCGAGTCCGTTGAAGCAGCTCTGCAGCGGTGGTGCCGGCCGGGTTTCCACCAGACTGCGGGCCTCAAAGACGAGTTGCTCGGTGCTGCCAAGAAAGTGGAGCCGTTGGATTTCGTCGCCGCTGGCGGCCACCAGTTCCCGACGTTGCTCAGGTTCAGGCAGCACGCTGAGGTGATGGTCCAGCAGGGTCTGGAACCCCTGTCCCCTGGGTTTCAGACAGAGGCGATGCTCCCCCAGAACGACCGTGGCCTCATACCGATACGTCAGGCGGTGAACGATGAGAGCGCGCATGCTGGATCGGTGGGGGTGGAACGGAGGTCGGCGCTGGTGAAGTAGCGGGTCTGGATCAGGATGTGGAGTTGATTGAGGTCCTGTTGAAGCCGGTCAATCGCTTCATGCAGACCGGATTCGATCAGGTTGTCGATCCGCACGTAGCTCCAGCGGGCCAGGAGCTGCCCGCGCAAACAGTCGAGGTCATCCGGGGTGTCTTGGCTGGGGTGCTGCTGGATCTGTTGCAAGGTGTCGCTGATGCCCTGGAGGCAGTAGCGCACCGACCGAGGAAAGAATGGATCCAGCAGCAAAAAGCGGGCCACCGATGCGGGGCTGATCGCTTGTTGGACGCTCTGGCGGTACATCTGATACGCGCCCGCCGTGCGCAGCAGGGTGATCCACTGCAGTTCATCCAGCACCCCGCCAACCTCCTCGGTGGACGGCAGCAGCAGGAAGTATTTGACGTCGAGGATGCGGGAGGTTTTGTCAGCGCGTTCGATCAGACGTCCCAGCTGGCTGAACAGCCAGCTCAGATCGCGGCTCAGTGTGGTGTCGGTGATCCCGTAAACGAGCTGGCAACCGCGGCGGATGATCTGCAGTTGCTCCTGCACGGGTTCCCGCCAGATGTCTTCGTCGTCTTGCAGGCTCCAGTGCAGATCATTGATCTGCTCCCACATTTCCGTGGTGATCACATCCCTGATCTGCCTTGCATTTTCCCGAGCCATCGCAATGCAGCTCACGATGCTGTTGGGATTGCTGCGGTCCAGCAGTAGGAAGCGCACCACTTGTTTGGGAGTGGCATCGGGATAGGCCACGTCGAAGCGGTTCCGATCCTCTGTCACCTCCACCAACGGCAACCATGGTTCTGCGCTCCCTGGAGGACAGTCCAGCGCCATCGCTTCACTCACTTCCAGAAAACGTGAGACGTTTTCGGCGCGTTCCAGATAGCGGTTGATCCAGTAGAGCGAATCGGCAACGCGACTCAACACGGCACAGCCTCCTTTGGCTGCGTTGCTGCGATCCGTTGTTCTTCGACGATCCATGTGTCCTTGCAGCCGCCCCCCTGGGACGAATTCACCACCAGTGAGCCCCGCTTGAGGGCCACCCGCGTCAGCCCACCAGGGCTCACCCAGTCGCTCGAGCCGCGCAGCACATAGGGGCGTAGATCGACGTGGCAGGGGTAGAGCTCACCGTCACTGAGGGAAGGCACGGTGGAGAGCTGCAGCGTGGGCTGCGCGATGAAGTTGCGGGGATTCGCACGGATCTTTGAGTCGAAGTCAGCCAGCTCCGAGCGGCTGGCCTGGGGGCCGATCAGCATTCCGTAGCCCCCTGCTTCCGCCACCGATTTCACCACCAGTTGTTCAAGGTGTTCGAGCACGTAGCGGCGGTCTTCTGGCCGGGCACAGAGATAGGTGGGAACGTTCTCGATGATCGGCTCTTCATCGAGGTAGTAGCGGATCATCGCTGGCACGTGGGCGTAGATCAGCTTGTCGTCGGCGACGCCTGTGCCGGGGGCATTGGCGATGGCGACCCGTCCTTGCCGAAGCACGTCGATCAGGCCCGGCACCCCCAGCATTGAGTCGTGTCGGAAGACGGTGGGATCAAGAAAATCGTCGTCGATGCGGCGGTAGATCACATCCACGGGCTTGAGGCCGTTGGTGCTGCGCATCCACACCCGGCCGTTGTCGCACACCAGATCGCGCCCTTCCACTAGAGGAATGCCCATCTGCTGGGCTAGATAGCTGTGCTCGAAATAGGCGCTGTTGTACACACCGGGGGTCAGGATCGCCACGCGTGGGGCGTCACTCCAGGTCGCCAGGTCTTGAAGGGTGCGCAGCAGATGGGAGGGATAGTCGTCGATGGGTTGAACGGCACGGCCTTCGAATAGGCCAGGGAACAACCGTTTCATCACCCGACGGTTTTCAAGGAAATAGGCCACACCCGACGGACAGCGCAGGTTGTCCTCCAGCACACGCCAGGTGCCGTTGCCGTCCCGGATCAGGTCGAGCCCAGAGATGTGGCACCAGCGGTTGAGGGGCAGGCTGATGCCCTGCATCTGAGGGCGCCAGCCGGATGAACTTTCAACGTCTTCTCGCGGGATCACACCGTCGTTAAGGATCTTTTGGGGGCCATAGATGTCGGCGAGGAAGCAGTCGATGGCTTCTAGGCGTTGCAGCAGTCCGCGCTCCAGGGTGATCCAGTCGCTGCGTCCGATCAGCCGGGGCAAGGGATCGAAAGGAAGAATCCGTTCACTGCCTTTGAGGCCGGAATCGTTCAGGCGGAAGGTGGCGCCGAGGCGACGCAGTAGATGGCTGGCGGAGGCATGGCTGCGGTTCAGTTCGGGCAACCCCATCTGCCCCAGCGATGCGAGCAGCGTGGCTAGATCTTCGCGCGGCCTCGCCGTTTCACTGCAGAAATATTCGTCGAATCCGACCGTGGGTTTGTAGTCGGTGAACATCCTGGTCGCGTAAGCAATATCTATCCAATGCGTCGCCCCACTTCCCTTCGGGTGGTGGTTGCTACACATTCCGCAATTTCAGGCGATAAGGCGCTGATCGCTTGATGTTTGGGTATCCGAAGGCACCTGAATCGAGGGCGAAATGCCAGGCGGGGAAGACTCTTTTGCTTATCTGTTTCTGGAGTTCAAAGGGTCTTCGCTTTGGATGAATTGCTCTGGGCCCGACTGATCTTTGCCCTCGGTGCAGCCGTAACCGCGGCGACTGTGGTGATGATTCTGCGCGGACACCTTTATTGGAACCGCAGGGGGTCGACGGATGTCCGCTGACTCGGTTCCCTTCCTCCAGCCAGGGATTGCTTGGGCGCTGGTGGTGTTGTTCTCCGTTCTCTGGGTTGCCCTCGGGATTGCCTGGGGTCGGCGTGGTCAAGGCAATGCCGATGACTACATGCTGGCGGGGCGCAACATTGGGCTGGCCCTAAGCACCGCCACGTTGATGGCCTCATGGGTCACTGGCAACACCACGTTGCTTGCTCCTGAATTCGGTTACAAGACCGGGCTTTGGGGCATGTTCAGCTATGCCCTGGCAGGGCTTGGACTGATCTTGTTTGCCCCCCTGGCTTCGCGGATCAAGCAGTTGATGCCCAACGGACGCACCAGCGGCGATTTCATTCGGTTGCGTTACGGGCGCCTGGCGTGGTGGGTGTTCATGGTGATCACCGCTATTTACACCCTGGGTTTTCTGATGACCCAGGCGATGGGTGCCGGACTGCTGCTGCAGGCCCTTTCAGGCTTCGATTACCACGTGGGGATGGTTGTGGTCATTGGTGTCGCCACGCTTTACACCCTGTTCGGGGGGATGCGGGCCGTGATCGGCACCGATTTCATCCAGTCGCTCTTGATCATGGTGTTGTTGGCGGTGGTGGCGGTGCTCGCTTTCCGGCAATTCCCGATGCCCGAGGTGCATGCCTCGTTGCTTGCCCGGCATCCCGATCGGCTCGATCTGCTATTGCCTGCTGGTTTGTTGATCGCGTGGAATTCCGCCCTCTTCTCGATGGGCGAGGTGTTTCACAACAACATCTGGTGGTCTCGGGTCTTCGCTAGCCGTCGCTCGGTGGTGATGACCTCCTTTGTGTTGGGGGGGGTCGCCTGGATGAGCGTGCCGATGGTGACGGGCTCCATCGGGCTGGTGGCATTGGCGCGTGAGTTGCCTCTCGAGCAGGTGAACATGGTGTTCCCCGTGATGGCAGCTGATCTGCTCGGCGCCGGCGGCGCTGCTCTGGTGTTTGTGGTGGTGTTCGCCTCGCTGACCTCCACCCTGGATTCGCTGCTGGCGTCCACTGCCGATCTTCTGGCGGAGGATGTGTACTTCCGGTTATTGCGGCCCCAGGCCAGTGACGTGCAGCTCAAGCAGGCTGCGCGGCTGATGGTGGTGGGGTTGGCGGTCGTCACGCTGGCGCTGTCCTGGCCGCGGCTTGATTCTTTGGCGTCGGTGCTGTTCTTCACCGGGGCGTTGGTGGCCTCCACGGTCTGGCCAGTGGCGTGCGGCCTGTACTGGCGCACGGCCAACCGCACGGCTGCCATTGCGGCCATGATCGCTGGCAGCGTTGTTGGCCTGCTCGCCTATGTGCTGATTGCGCCCTACTGCGCCGCTGTGTTTTCGGCGGCCGTGTCAGCAGTCGTGATGCTGATCGGCAGTCGCACGTGGCCGGAACGGTTTGACTTCACTTTGTTGCAGGAGGAGGGATGATCCAAAATCTTTTTTTGATGGCCAGCCTCGTTGGACTCTCCGGCTTTCAGTTTCTGCTGGTGGCCAGTCAGCTTGCCTTGGTGCTGTCTGTGTTCGTGTTGCTACTGATTTGGTGGGTTGAGTGGCGGAACGATCGTGTGTGGTGATGGCTGCAAGTATTAGTAACGACCTGAACATTTTTTCCGGATCTTTGCTTAAGAAGCTCTTTCTTCGTGGACGAAGGGGTGTTGTTGTTGTTACCGGTAAAAGATGTAGTTCTTGGCTTTAGCACTCGGTTTGGCAAACAGAGTGTTGATCCGATCTTGCTATGGCACAGGCCAATTCAGCAGTCGTGGAAGCGTCGTCGGTACAGATTCGGTTTCAGCCGATGGGTCCCGATGTCTATGGCCAGAACCAACCTCAGGAGCTGCTGGCCGCGATTGCCGAGGACGGCGAGCCGTTGCTGGATCTAGTGAATCAGCATGTGGTGTCGATCCAACCGTTTCGACCTGAGGCCTTGTTGCAGGTGTTTCGGCTGGCGGCGAAATTCGAGAGCAATCCAGATCGGTATTGCCGCCACAACACGCCGCTGACCGGCAAGATTCTGATTAACGCGTTTTACGAGCCGAGCACGCGCACCCGTCTCTCTTTTGACAGTGCCTGGCATCGCCTTGGTGGCAGCTCGATCAACATCACCGACAGAGCTACCACCGGGATTGCCAAGGGCGAGTCTCTGGAAGATGTCGCCCACATGTTCAACAACTACGGCGATTGCGTGGTGCTTCGGGACAGCGATCCCGGTGCTGTTTATGCAATGACGTCAACTCTGCGGATTCCGATCATCAATGCGGGCAACGGCATTGATGAACATCCGACGCAGGCGATGGCGGATCTGTACACGATCTTCAAGTGGCGGCCCAAGCTTGCTGAAGTTGAGGTGGCTGCGGCTGATCGGATTCGCATCGGAATCGTCGGGATTCCATCGCGCATGCGAACGGTTCGCTCACTGCTGAGGATCTTGGCCAAATTCCCGCAGACCGTGGATGAGGTGGTGGTGATTCATGCTCCCGGGCTGGAGTCGGATCAGCAGCTGTTTGACCCAGGGCAGTTGGGGGAGCTCGAGGCTTGCGGGATGAAGGTGCGCTGCAGCACCGATCTACAGGCTGAAGTGCCCGATCTGGATGTCATTTACATCAACGCCATCGCCTGGGTTGGCGATACCTATGAAGTGCACGGAGGCGGATTTCGCCTCACCCGCGACATGCCGTTCAAGCCTGAAGCGATCGTGCTCCACCCATTGGCGCGGGGAGCGGAATTGAGCACCTGCCTTGATGACACACCCCACAACTGGTACTTCAGCCAGGCCAGGGGAGCTGTGTTTCTGCGGATGGCGCTGCTCACCTGCATGGTGAACCGGGCCGAACGCGTCATTGATGTCTTCTGAGCGAGCGTTATGTGCGGAATCGGAGGTGTTTTCAACGCAGACCGTCGTCAGACGGTGGACCGCCAGCTGCTGGTCAACATGGCGGCGATCCAGGCCCATCGCGGGCCCGATGGCTTTGGCGTGGAGGTGCTTGATCAGGCTGGTGTTGGTTTCTGCCATGCCCGCCTTTCGATCATCGATCTGAACGAGTCACGTGGCCGTCAGCCCTTTCTCACCGATGACGGTGAGGTGCTGATGGCGCACAACGGTGAGTTTTACGACTTTCAACGCATCAGAGCGGACCTCACCGCCCAGGGGGTGCGCTTCAGCAGCAAGAGCGATTCCGAGATCCTGCTCCGGCTTTATCAGCGCCAGGGCTTGGAGGCGACCTTGCCTCTATTGCGCGGGGAATTTGCCTTTGCGTTGTTTGATCGCGCGGAGGATTGCCTTTACCTGGTGCGGGATCGCTTCGGCATCAAACCGCAGTACTGGGTGATGACGCCTGAGGGTCTGGTGTTTGGTTCCGAGTTGAAGGTGCTGTTCGCGCATCCGGCGGTGGAGCGACGCTTCACTTCGGAGGGTCTGTTCCACCAGTTGATGCAGACCATGGTTCCTGGCACCACTGCCTTTGCTGGGGTGCAGCAGGTGAAGCCTGGCCATGTGCTGAAGGTGCAACGTGCGAATGGGCGGCTGGAGGTGTCGGAGTCGACCTACTGGGATGTCGACTTTCCGCGTCAGGATCAGCGCGATCGTCGCCTCACGGAGGCCGACCACATCGCTGCTGTCCGTGCGTCCTTGCTGGAGGCGGTCGAGCTGCGCATGGTGGCCGACGTGCCTGTGGGTTGTTATCTCTCCGGTGGCATCGACAGTTGTTCGATTCTCGGTTTGGCGTCAGCCGTCAGCCAGGCACCGGTGAAGGCATTCACGATCGGATTTGATGATGCCCGTTACGACGAGTCGCCGATTGCTCGGGAGATGGCCGAGGCCACGGGGGCTGAGCAGGATCTGATGCTTCTCTCCGGTCAGGAGCTCTATGGCCATATGGAGCGCACCATCTGGCATGCGGAGCGAACGATCTACAACACCTTGGCGGTGGCGAAGTTCTTGATGAGTCGCCATGTCAACAACGTTGACTACAAGGTTGTGATGACCGGTGAAGGGTCAGACGAGTTGTTCGGTGGTTATCCCGCCTTTCGCCGCGACATGTTCCTCCACGGTCTGGATGACTTGCCTCAGGAGGAGCGCGCCAGCTGGGAAACCTTGCTTCAGCAGTCCAATGCCCTGGTGCAGGGAGCGATGCTCGCTGAAAACCAGGTGGACGATCCCGACCTCGATGCGGTGGTTGGCTTTACCCCCAGTTGCCTGCAGCCTTGGCTGGCCTGTGCGCCCTTGGTGCCGGAGCTTCTGGCGGAGTCTCATGCTGCAGCCCTGCAGGATTACTCCCCGGGTAAAGCGATTGCTGAGCAATTGGATGCGGATCAACTTGAAGGGCGCCATGCCCTGGACAAGGCCCAGTACGTCTGGATCAAGACCATGTTGGAGGGCCAGATCTTGACCTGGGGCGGTGACCGGGTCGACATGGCCAATTCCATGGAGGCGCGACCGGCCTTCCTGGATCACCATCTGGCCGCTGTTGCCGTGCAAGTGCCTCCCGAACTGCGGATTAAGGGAAAAACCGAGAAATACGTGTTGCGGGAAGCCATGGCGGGTTTGTTGCCGGAGGTGTTGTATCGGCGTGAGAAGTTCGCCTTCATGGCGCCGCCAGCTCATACGGAGCCCGAGAAGTGGGAGCAGATGAAGCAACTCGCCGATGACTACCTCAGTGATGAGGCGATCGATGCCGCTGGTTTATTGAGCAAGGCCGGCGTTAGCGCCTTGTTTGCACGTCATGCGGACCCTGCCACCACCGATGCGGAGCGTGTGCAGATGGATGCCGTGATCAATCATCTGCTGGGTGTGCAGATGTTGCACCGGATGTTTGTGGCAGAGGACGTGCCAGCCCTGGCCCGTCGGGAGGCCGACCGCCTGGGGTGGCGGGTGCTGATGCCCGTTTGAATTCTTTGATCGGGATTAAATCGTTGCGCTAGCTACAGGTTTCTGTGTTTTTTCGGGTGAAAATTGTTCTCCCTTTGAAACGCAGGTCACGGCATTGCCATCGCTCATCTCGGCTTCTCAGATCAGCCCTGCAATTGAGATTGAGCCAAGCAATGTTGTGGCGAGTCCAAACCGTGGACGTTTGGCTGGAACGATTGAGCAGCTGGCCAGCATTGGCGCCAAGCCGGACGGCAGCGTTTGTCGACGCGGGTTTTCAGCGGAAGACGTTCAGGGCCGCGAGTTGCTCGCCAGTTGGATGAAGCAGCTCGGCATGCACGTGCGTGTCGATGCCGCTGGCAATTTGATCGGGCGTCTTGATGGCCTAGATCCCTGCCGTCCTGCTTTGGTAACCGGGTCGCATCTCGACACCGTTCCCACCGGTGGGCGTTTTGATGGTGCCCTGGGTGTTCTTGCAGGTCTGGAAGCCTGCCGCGCTCTTCAGGACCAGGGCATGCGGCTGCGGCACGGCATTGAGTTGATCGCCTTTGCCGACGAGGAGTCGACCATGGTGGGTTGCAAAGGCTTGGTGGGGACGGCTTCCGATAACCCGGAGAGTTATGTCACCAGTAACGGCCAGTCGATTCAAGAGAATCTGGCGCGAATCGGGGGGCACTGGCCTTCGCTGGCATCGGCCCGACGCTCCGATGAGGCCTATGCGGCTTTTCTTGAGTTGCACGTTGAACAGGGCGGCGTTCTCGAGCAACGCGGCGATGCCATTGGTGTTGTGGAGGGTGTGGTTGGTCAGCGTCGGTTCAGCATCAATGTGCAGGGACAGGCCAATCACGCCGGCACCACACCGATGGGTCTGCGACAGGATGCCCTCGTTGCGGCTTCGCGCATTGTTCTTGCCGTCGAGGCCATGGCATCCCGCCACCCAGGAGATCCTGTGGCGACCGTGGGTCGACTGGAGGTTTGGCCCAATGCCGCCAATGTCGTCCCCGGCGCTGTCGCCCTGACGGTCGACCTGAGGGATGTTGATCCGACTGTTCTCGATCAATTGGTGGAGGAGTTGATGCAGCAGGTCGAAAGCATTGGTGCTGAAACGGGCTGCCCGATTTCGGTGGACCCACAGTTCAGTGTTGATCCCACCCCTGCTGATGCTGTGGTGATGGCCACGATTGCTGAGGCCTCGGCCGACCTCGGCTTGTCTCACAGCCATCTCCCCAGCCGAGCCAGCCACGATGCGCAGGAGGTTGGTCGCCGTTGGCCGATGGGCATGATTTTTGTTCCCAGTCGGGGCGGTTTGAGTCACTCAGCTGCGGAGTTCACCAGCGACGAACAGTGCTGGGCGGGCACTGCGGTGCTTTTGGAAACGCTGCTGCGGCTCGACCGCCAGCTGCCGTGACCTTTTCGATCCTGGCCCGTGATCCAAGCAACGGCCGCTTTGGCGTGGCTGTTGCCACCTGTCATCTGGCCGTTGGATCCACCGTGCCCCACATCCGCGCCGGAGTTGGCGCTGTGGCGACCCAGGCCCACACCAATCCCTATCTGGGGATCTGTGGCCTTGAACGCTTGGAGCAGAGTGCGGATGCGGAGAGTGTTTTGGCCAGCCTTCTGGCGGATGATCAGCATCGTGATCGGCGTCAGTTTCATCTGATCGACCTGGATGGTCGAACGGCCTGTTGGACGGGGCAGGATTGCGGGGTTTGGGCTGGGCACCGCCATCGGCGTGACCTGTCTGTCGCCGGCAATTGTTTGGTCGACGACGGTGTTGTGGAGGCGATGGAGCAGGCGTATCTCACCAGCGATCCCAGCTGGAAACTTGGTCGACGCCTGATGGCTGCCCTGCAGGCGGGGGAGGCTGCTGGAGGCGATCACCGCTCCGATTTCTGCACCTCAGCAGCGGTGCAGGTGAGTGGTGAAGCTGCCTTTCCGCTGTTGGACCTACGGGTTGATTTCCATGAGCGTGCGGTGGAACAGTTGATGGAGGTTTACGAACGCAGCCAGGCACTTTGGGCCCAGGAATGGAGGGATGAACTCTCAGAGTTGCCCATGCTCAACCGGTTGGTGGCTTAATAATTCGAGTTGGTTTGTGCCATTAAAAAAAGCCCATCAACACTGAGTGTCGAGGGCTTTTTGGAAAACTCTGAATGGCTCAACTGGGGACTGTGGCTTCCCACTCCACATTCAAACCAGCTTGACGCGCATCATTGACGAGGTCGTCGATGCAATCTGTTCCAAATGCAGCCTGGCCAGACAGCAAGGCATCCCATTCGCTGGCTGGGAAGTGGGTTTGCAGCCAGAAGACGCCGTGCACGCTGGAGGGGTTCACCTGCACAAGGCCTTGGTCGAGGCGGGAAGTGATGAGATCCAACGTCGTTGCTGAGGCTGGATCTATTACGCCCTAATCCTCGGAACTGGAATGTTCGAGTTGCTACAGATTGAGAAGTTGGCCTAGCGCGTGTAGCCCACCCCGCGGTAAACGAGCTGCACCGGAGTGCGGTGGCTGTTGATCTGGCGGGATTGGTACACGTTTCGGCGGTAGACCAGTTGCACACCGGGCTTGCCCTCAGTGGCGTTCTTTTGCTGGTACTGATGCCCGCGATAGAGAAGGGTGGTCATTGGAAGGTCCTCGAAGCAAGCTCAGGTCCCCGTTCCATGGCCTGAGGCGAACTGCGCTTCGCGTGGTGCGAAGTGAACGATCGGTAGCTGTTGCTACAGAACAATTCAAGCGTTTTCAGTCGTGGTGTTGGTGTTCGGTTCGATACTTGATCTGAAAAGTTTTTGCTTTTGTTTATTTTTATCCGTAGAAATTTGTTGGCCTTGCTGATGTGAATCACCTGGTCTTGCAGCACTTCTGCAGCTGATCGAGCGCAGTATTGAAAAAGTATCGACCTTGCTCCTGCAGCTTGTCTCCAAGCCAGCGCCACTCCCGCATCAGGCGTTCGGGCCCTTCAGGCCCAAGGGCGCTCATCACATAGGTGTGGTCGTTGGCGATCCAGCGTTGCAGTGCGTCTCTGTTGATCTCGAGGTGGCATTGCAGGCCAATGGCGTGATCGCCGATTCGAAACACCTGTTCCGCACAGTGCAGCGAGGAACCAAGAAGGGTTGCATCGCCCGGCAGGTGGATGCGATCGCCATGCCAATGCAGGACCAAGCTGCTGCTCGGTTGTCCCTGCAGTAAGGCCTCATCGCTCCGATCAGCAACCCAGTGGATTGCCCCCAGTCCCAGTTCCTTTAGCTGCTGTGGTGGTGCTCCAACCTGCAGGGGTTCCACGGATCCGCCAGCAGCGACAGCCAAGAGCTGCGCCCCCAGGCAGATGCCCAGCACCGGTCGACGCTGCTGGTGCCAGGCCGTCAACCAGTTCAGCTCGGCTTGGAGCCAGTCCAGGTCCGGATGATGCTGCTCGTTCACCCCCATTGGTCCCCCCAGCACCAGCGCGATGCTGTTCGGGCATTCACTTGGGTGCGGCAGGCGGTCGCCTCGGTCGGGCCGCAGGGTCCGGAGAGTCATTCCCCGTTCCCGTGCCAGTTGTCCCACCAGTTCGGGCCCTTCGTGGTCAACGTGCTGGATCACCAGCAGGGTGGTGCTCAAAGCAGCAGATAGCGCTGGGCGAGGGGCAGCACTTCGGCGGGCTCGCAGGTGAGCAGTTCACCGTCGGCGAACACCTCATAGGTCTGCGGGTCCACGCTCACCTGCGGCAGGGCGGAATTGAGTTTGAGAGCGCTTTTGCCCACGCTGCGGGTGTCCTTCACCGCCATGCAGGTGCGCTCCAGACCCAGCTGACTTTGGATATCAGCATCCATGGCGGCTGTGCTCACGAAGGTGAGGCAGCTGGGAGCCAAGGCTTTGCCGAAGGCGCCGAACATGGGCCTGCCGTGCACGGGCCCGGGGGTGGGAATGGAGGCGTTGGCATCTCCCATCTGGGCCCACATGATCGAACCGCCCTTGATCACCAGTTCCGGGCGAATGCCGAAGAAGCCCGGCTTCCACAGCACGAGATCGGCGAGCTTGCCGGTTTCGATCGAGCCCACCTCGCTGCTGATGCCATGGGCAAGAGCGGGGTTGATTGTCACCTTGGCGATGTAGCGCTTCAGCCGATGGTTGTCGTTACGGTTGGAGTCTTCCGGGAGCGCACCGCGCTGCACCTTCATCTTGTGGGCGGTCTGGAAGGTGCGAGTGATCACTTCACCCACGCGCCCCATGGCCTGGGAGTCGCTGGCGATGATCGAGAAGGCGCCGAGGTCGTGAAGGATGTCTTCGGCGGCGATCGTTTCGCGGCGAATCCGCGATTCGGCAAAAGCCACGTCCTCGGGGATTTTGGGGTCGAGGTGGTGGCACACCATCAGCATGTCGAGGTGCTCCTCGAGCGTGTTGCGGGTGTAGGGCCGTGTGGGATTCGTGCTGCTCGGCAGCACATTTGCTTCGCCGCAGATCTTGATGATGTCTGGGGCATGGCCGCCGCCGGCACCTTCGGTGTGGAAGGTGTGGATCGTGCGTCCCTTGATGGCGGCGATCGTGTCTTCCACGAAGCCGGCTTCGTTCAGGGTGTCGGTGTGGATGCACACCTGCACATCCATCCGGTCGGCCACCGACAGACAGGCATCGATGGTGGCCGGCGTGGTGCCCCAGTCTTCATGCAGCTTCAGGCCGCAGGCACCGGCGAGCACCTGTTCCTCCAGGGCTTCAGGGGTGCTGGCGTTGCCCTTGCCAAAGAAGCCCAGGTTCACCGGCAAGCCTTCGGCGGCCTGGAGCATTCGCCCGATGTGAAACGCCCCAGGGGTGCAGGTGGTGGCATTGGTGCCGGTGGCTGGTCCGGTGCCGCCGCCCATCAGGGTGGTGACTCCACTGGCCAGAGCAGTTTCGATCTGCTGGGGGCAGATGAAGTGGATGTGGGTGTCGATGCCACCGGCCGTGAGGATGTGACCTTCCCCAGCGATCGCCTCGGTGCCGGGGCCCACCACGATCGTGATCCCTTCCTGGGTGTCGGGGTTGCCGGCTTTGCCGATGCCCACGATCCGACCGTCTTTCAGTCCGACATCGGCTTTGACGATGCCCCACCAATCGAGGATCAGAGCATTGGTGATGACGGTGTCGACGGCACCCGCGGCTCGAGGTGTTTGGGACTGGCCCATGCCATCGCGAATCACCTTGCCGCCGCCGAATTTCACCTCGTCGCCGTACACGGTGAAATCCTTCTCGACTTCGAGGATCAGCTCGGTGTCCGCAAGGCGAACCCGGTCGCCAGTGGTGGGTCCGTAGGTCTCGGCGTAGGCCTGGCGGGAGATGCGGTAGGGCATGGGTCAGGCGTCGAGGGATCCGTTGATCTGGCCGTTGAAGCCGATGACGCGTCGAGCACCGGCAAAGGGAATGAGGTTCACGTCGCGACTGTCGCCGGGTTCAAAGCGGATGGCGGTGCCGGCGGGGATGTCGAGACGATGACCGCGGGCTGCGGCCCGGTCGAACTGCAGGGCGGCGTTGGCTTCGGCGAAATGGAAATGGGAGCCCACTTGCACCGGTCGATCGCCACTGTTGGAGACGCTCACCGTGGTGACGGGTCGTCCCGCATTCAGCTCAAGTTCACCCGGTTCGGGAAGCAGTTCGCCGGGAATGAGAGGTGCCATGGGTTCTGCCTCAGCGAATTGGGTCGTGCAGGGTGACGAGCTTCGTGCCATCGGGGAAGACGGCTTCGATCTGCACCTCGTGCACGAGCTCGGGCACGCCGTCCATCACCTGGTCCTGACGCAGCCAGGTGGTGCCCTCCTGCATCAGCTCCGCCACGTTCTTGCCGTCACGGGCACCTTCAAGCACCAGAAAACTGAGCCAGGCCACCGATTCGGGGTGGTTGAGCTTCAGGCCGCGGTTCAATCGTCGTTCCGCAAGCAGTGCCGCGGTCACGATCAGGAGTTTGTCCTTTTCCTGGGGACTGAGATGCATAGCGAAGCTCGGTCTTCTTCAGTGTGTCTCCGCTGCGGTCTCCAAAGCGTTCATGGTGGACGTTTGTCGGCGTAGAGGCTGTTCCTGCAGGGGCCAGACCCTGGGGATGCGTGGCGGTGTCAGTCCCCGGAGCGTTCGCGTGCGCTCCCAGATCCGACTGAACCAGAAGCGGGCATCACGGCTGGAGTTGCCGGAATAGCGGGCGATCAGCCCTTGCCCGAGGGTCCCGCAGCGCATCGTGCCCGTAAGCCCTTCACGGTCGGCCCGCGCTCCGTCCAGCAGTGTTGCCGTTGTTTCGGCGCTCATGGCCATGGGTGCGGCCCAGATCAGTGTTCCGAAAACCGGTGCACCAGCTAGGCCATGGGGCCCCTCCAGGCTGGCTCCGCCCAGTTCCACGCGATCAGCCAACTCCCATGTCGAGCTGGTTGAAGTGATGCGCTGAATCGTGAGGCTGGACCGCCATCGCCCCTGCTGCAGGGTTTCACCAGCGGCGGTTCGACCCAGGCGCACGATTTCTGCACTGACAAAGGAGGCATCCATTGGCAGGGTCACCGTCAGGTGCTGCTCGAACAAGGCATCGGCGTACAGCACCAATTCCTGCGGCAGCCATTCGAGATCACTGCCGCTGGCCAGCGAGCAGCACACGTGCTGTTGTGCAGAGCAGCCCTCAGGCTGCAAGCGGCTGCGGCCGATGGACCCGTAAACCTTCTGCGCCGCCACACTGGTGATCAGGCTGCGGCTGCTGGCTTCAAGCTTGATGTCGAGGCTGAGTTGATCGCCGCCCACCAGGCCTCCAGCGGTGTGCAGAATCGGCAGCTCGCAGCGTCCGTCATCACCGCTTTCACTGCGAAGCAATTTGAACGGAGCCGTGCAGCCCCCCTGGTGTCGGGTGCTGCCGTTGGCTGCACGAAACTGCAGGTCGCAGCGGCCGTGCCAAGGATCGAGACGTTGCATGGCTTCACGCTCCGCTGCCATCGCCTTCATCTCTGTAGCAACGCACACCAAAGTGCTGGTGATGTCTGGGCAGGCTTTCTCTGTGGAACTGGAAAGGAGATGGTGGTGACAGATGCAGTGGTGGTGTTGGAGCAGCGCCTGCAGAACAGCAGTGCCATGGCAACCCTGCACTTGCCGTTAACGGCTGAAGAGCGCACGGTATTGCGCGGTCGCCGCACCACTTCATGCGGTCGTCCGGTGCTGCTGCAGTTGCCCCGTATGGGCTCCCTGCAGCCTGGTGATCTGCTGGGCGATCAGTCCGGTTCGACCGTTGTGGAGGTGACGGCAGCGCCGGAAGCGTTGCTGCGGGTGCAGGGGTCGCATCCTCTGGAGCTGTTGCAGGCGGCTTATCACCTGGGCAATCGCCATGTCGCCCTGGAGCTGCATGAGCAGGAGCTGTTGCTCCCGGAGGATTCCGTGTTGGCCACGATGCTGGAAGGGCGTGGTTTGACGGTCAGTCGCTGCCTTCAGCCGTTTGCTCCCGAAGGTGGCGCCTATGGGGGGCATCAGCACGGATGACATCCCTGGCGTTGTTGCAACTGGTTAGCCCGGCGTTGCCCGTTGGTGCCTTCAGCTACTCGGAAGGTCTCGAGGTGCTGATTCAGGCTGGCTCCATCGCTGATGAGCAGGCCGTTCAGGCTTGGTTGGAGGCTGAATTGCAACGGGGCGCGGTGCGACTGGAGGCCGCTGCCTTGAGGCCCCTTGCAGAGTCGCTGGTGGGGTGGTCAACCCAGGCGGATGGCGCGGCCAAAGCGCGCCTGATCGATCTGGACGGTTGGCTGTTGGCCACCCGTGAAGCAGCAGAGCTTCGAGCGCAACAGCGTCAGATGGGAATGTCGCTGGTGCAGTTGATGTCTGACATGGGACAGGACCTGCCCGAACCTGTGCCCCTGAGCTGGCCAGCGGCCTGGGCTTGGGCTGCGGTGGGCTTGTCTGTTCCAACTAGAGACATGGTGGAGGGATATCTCTACGGCTGGGTTGCCAATCAGCTCAGTGCGTCGGTGCGGCTGCTGCCGTTGGGTCCGTCCCGAGCTCAGGTGCTGCAACAGCGGCTGCTACCGATGATTGCCTCGCAAGCGCAGCTGCTTCAGGCTGCCGATCCGCAGCAGCTCTGGAGCAGCGGTGTGGGTGCGGGCATGGCCCAGCTTGCCCATGCTGAGCTGTATTCACGCCTGTTTCGAAGCTGATGAGCAGCAAACTGCGCCTGGGGGTGGCTGGTCCTGTGGGATCCGGCAAGACCGCACTGGTGGAGGCGCTCTGTCGCCGCTTGCGCGACAACCTGCAGCTCGCGGTCGTCACCAATGACATCTACACCCAGGAGGATGCCCAGTTCCTCACCCGTGCCGGTGCCTTGGATCCAGAGCGGATCCGCGGGGTGGAGACCGGTGGTTGTCCTCATACAGCGATCCGCGAAGACTGCTCGATCAACAGAGCAGCTGTGGCAGAGCTGGAAGCCCAATTTCCTGACCTGGATCTTGTTCTTGTTGAGAGTGGCGGCGACAACCTGGCGGCGAGCTTCAGCCCAGAGTTGGTGGATCTCTGCATCTATGTGATCGATGTTGCTGCTGGCGACAAGATCCCCCGTAAGGGAGGGCCTGGCATCACGCGGTCTGATCTTTTGGTGATCAACAAGATTGATCTGGCTCCGCAGGTCGGTGCCGATCTTGCGGTGATGGAACAGGACACCCGTCGGATGCGCGGTGATAGGCCGTGGTGTTTCACGAATCTGCACAGCGGTGAGGGGATGGATGGAGTGGTGGAGTTTTTGTTTCAACAGCTACCAAAATCATGAAAACACAAGCTTTTTGGCTCAAAAGTGTTCTCGTTGCGACATTTCAAATCTCCTCCTCTAGCGATGGTCAGATTTCAGGACGTTTCCTGCGTCCAAGCTTTTAAGTGCCCCCTCATTCCATGAGCACCCCTCTCTCCAAGCGTCTGTTTGCTGGCATGGCCGCAGCATCGCTGGGTCTCGCCGTGACCGCCTGTGGTGGTGACGACAAAGCTTCTGCACCAGCGACCGACTTTGACGACACCGTCACCGTTGGCATCCTGCATTCGCTGACCGGCACCATGGCCATCTCGGAGTCCACCCTGGTGGACACTGAGAAGATGGCGATCGATGAGATCAACGCCGCTGGTGGCGTCAAGGTCGACGGCAAGAGCTACAAGATCGAGTACATCGTCGAAGACGGTGCTTCCGATTGGCCCACCTTCGCTGAGAAGTCCAAGAAACTGATCGATCAGGATCAGGTGCCCGTGGTTTTCGGTGGCTGGACCTCTGCTAGCCGCAAGGCGATGCTGCCTGTTTACGAGTCGAAGGACGCTTTCCTCTACTACCCGATTCAGTACGAGGGTCAGGAGTGTTCCAACAACATCTTCTACACCGGTGCAACTCCGAATCAGCAGTCGGAGCCTGCAACCGTGTTCATGTATGAGAAGTCGCCTGCCGCTGGCAAGCCCTTCTTCCTGGTGGGTTCTGACTACGTCTTCCCCCGTACTTCCAACACGATCACCAAGGAGCAGGTCGCTTCTCTGGGTGGCGAAGTGGTCGGTGAGGACTACCTGCCCCTGGGCAACACCGAGGTTGCTCCGATCATCGCCAAGATCAAGAAGGCTCTGCCCGACGGCGGTGTGATCATCAACACCCTGAACGGCGACCAGAACGTCGCCTTCTTCAAGCAGATCCAAGACGCCGGTCTCACGCCTGCGAACGGCTTTTACGTGATGAGCTACTCCATCGCGGAAGAAGAGATCAGCACCATCGGACCTGAGTTCCTCGAGGGCCATTACGGCGCCTGGAACTACATGATGTCGATCGACACCCCGGCATCCAAGAAGTTCGCTGCTGACTTCAAGGCCAAGTACGGCGCCGACCGTCAGGTCGCTGACCCTCAGGAGTCGGCCTACAACATGGTTTACCTCTGGAAGAAGGCCGTCGAGAAAACCAATAGTTTCGACGACGACAAGGTGCGTGAAGCTTTGATTGGTATCGAATTCGATGCCCCTCAGGGTCCTGTAACGGTGATGCCCAACCACCATCTGTCCCAGACCGTGCGCATCGGCCAGATCACTGCTGACGGCCAGTTCGAGATCCTCGAATCTTCAGATGGTCCTGTGGCTCCTCAGGCCTGGAACCAGTTCGAGCCCAGCTCCAAGGGCTTCGCTTGCGACTGGACCGACGCTGCGAAAGGCGAGAAGTACAAGCTCTGATCCTCTGATCACAGCCTGATTGCTCTTCAGGGAGGAGCCCGTTGCCGGGCTCCTCCTTTTTGTCGTTTCACTGAACGCTTCGTTTCAGACTTCTGTGCAACTGCTTCTTGAAAGCCTGTTCAACGGTGTGGCCATCGGCTCGGTGCTGCTGATCGCTGCTCTCGGACTGGCCATTGTCTTTGGCTTGATGGGTGTCATCAACCTCGCCCATGGCGAGCTGATCATGCTCGGGGCCTACACCACCTTCGTGGTGCAGTTGATCTTCAAGCTGCCTGCCCTGCAGCCCGTTTACAACGCCTACGTTCTCGTTGCCATTCCCCTGGCGTTCATCGTCAGCGGTGTTGTCGGCATTTTGTTAGAGCGCACCGTGATTCGCCGTCTTTACGGGAATCCGTTGGAAACACTCTTGGCGACCTGGGGTGTCAGTCTGATTCTTCAGCAGTTTGTGCGGAGTGTCCCTCTGGCTCACGCTGCCGGCCTGATTCTGGCGCTGGTGCTGGGCTTTGGTCTGCCTCTGCTGCTTCCGTCGTCTCTCTTGGCTGGGCCGCGAGCCCGCTTGGTGCGGGCTGGTAGCTGGGCTGTTTCAGCCCTGGCAGGTGTGTTGTTGGCTGGTGGCTTGGCCTCACAAATCAGCCGCATCGCCCGAGCCACCTCCCGCAACGTGGATGTGACGGCGCCCAAATGGATGCGCGGTGGGATCGAATACATGGACATCACCTTCCCAGTGCCCCGTCTCGTGATCATCGTGCTCACGATCGTTGCGGTGGTTGGGGTGACTTGGTTCCTCAACAAAAGTGTGTGGGGCATGCGCATTCGTGCGGTCACTCAGAACCGCGCGATGAGTGACTGCCTTGGCATCCCGACGGAGACCGTTGATGTGCTCACGTTTGGAATTGGCTCGGGTTTAGCCGGTGTGGCTGGGGTTGCTGTTTCGCTGCTTGGTTCGGTGGGCCCCAACGTGGGCGGGTCTTACATCGTGGGCTGCTTCATGGTGGTGGTGCTGGGCGGTGTCGGCAATTTGCTGGGAACCGTGCTGGCCTCGTTCGCCATTGGCGTCCTGACCGATCTGATCGGTGCTGGTCGTTTGCTCACGATTTGGCCCGACATGCCGGCTCCCCTGGCCGGTGCAGTCAATTTCTTCGCCACAACGAGCATGGCTCAAGTGATGGTGTTTGCACTGATCGTGGTGTTTTTGCAGTTCCGTCCTGCGGGTCTCTTCCCGCAAAAAGGCCGCATGGTGGAGGCTTGATCTGATGTTCCAAGCATTTCAACAACGCCGTTGGCCCTTGATCATCCTTTGGGTGGTGATCGTTGCGGCCATCGTTGCTGCGCCTGCTGTTCTGCCGGTGTTTCGGCTGAATTTGTTGGGTCGCTTCCTCTCCCTGGCGATCGTTGCTCTGGGTATTGACTTGATCTGGGGCTTTACCGGTCTGCTCAGCCTGGGCCAGGGCATCTTTTTCGCGCTTGGCGGTTACGTGGCAGCCATGTACTTGCAGCTGAACAGTTCAGCGGACCTGCCCAATGGCATCCCTGAATTTTTCAGTCTCTACGGAGTGGATCGTTTGCCCGCGTTCTGGCAACCGTTCCACTCACCCCTCGTCACCTTGGTGGGGATTTGGTTGGTTCCGGCTGTTTTGGCAGCGGTGCTGGGCAATCTCGTCTTTCGTAATCGCATCAAAGGGGTCTACTTTTCGATCCTCACCCAGGCCGCGCTCCTGGTGTTTTTCAATTTTTTCAATGGGCAGCAAAAGCTGATCAATGGCACCAATGGTCTCAAGACCGATGTCACGGAGTTGTTTGGTCAGGTGGTGGGTTCGGCAGAGATGCAGCGCAGTTTTTTCTGGCTGACCGCAATTGTTGTGATCCTGGCGTGGTTGTTTTTGCGTTGGGTGGTGCGGGGTCGATTCGGTGATGTGTTGATTGCCATTCGCGATGACGAACCCCGGCTGCGCTTTGCGGGGTACAACCCAACCCTGTTCAAGACGATCGTCTTTGCCATCGCTGGTGGTTTGGCTGGTATCGGAGGCGCGCTGTACACCGTTCAGTCGGGCATCGTTTCGCCCCAATACATGACTGTTCCCTTCTCGATTGAGATGGTGATCTGGGTTGCGGTCGGTGGTCGAGGCACGCTCGTGGGAGCCATCCTTGGCGCTGTGGCCATCAACTACGCCAAGAGTTTGGTGAGCGAAGCTCTCCCCCAAAGTTGGCTGTTCATCCAAGGGGGGTTGTTCATCCTCGTGGTGACGGCCTTGCCTGAAGGCGTCATTGGTTGGTTCCGAGGAGATGGTCCTCGCAATTGGCTCAACCGATTCGGAATCTCTCGTCTGAGTGAGACCTATCCACGTCTCGATCTTGAAGGTCAGGAGGAGGTTCAGTCATGAGTACGGCTTTATTGGAATTGCGCCAAATCACCGTCAGTTTCGATGGGTTTTTGGCGCTGCGAGATCTCAACCTCAGCCTGCAGCCTGGTGAGCTGCGTGCCGTGATTGGCCCCAACGGGGCCGGAAAAACCACGTTCCTGGATGTGATCACGGGCAAAACGGCTCCCACGGAAGGCGATGTGATGTTTCAAGGTCGTTCCCTCGTGGGGCGAGCGGAGCATCGCATTGCTCGCCTGGGCATCGGTCGCAAATTTCAGAGCCCCCGCGTTTTCGAGAAGCTCAGCGTCCAGGAGAACTTGGCCCTGGCAGTGAGCCAGCCGAAGCAGCCCTGGTCATTGCTGGTGGGCGGCCTTAATGGGGATCAGCGAGACCGTGTTCATCACTTGATGAGCATCGTCAACCTGCAAAACCGTGCCGATTGGGCTGCTGGGTCGTTGTCCCATGGCCAGAAGCAGTGGCTTGAGATCGCCATGTTGGTGGGGCAGGATCCCGACCTCTTGCTGGTGGATGAGCCGGTGGCTGGCCTCACGGATGAGGAGACCGACCTAACGGCGGATCTACTCAAGTCGTTGGCAGGGGATCACACCGTGTTGGTGATTGAGCACGACATGGAATTCATTCGACGGCTTGAAAGTCCGGTGACGGTTCTGCACCAGGGTCATGTTCTCTGTGAGGGCACGATGGATCAGGTGCAAGCAGATCCCCGGGTGATTGAGGTTTATCTCGGCACCACTGAGGAGGAGAACCCATGACGAATTTGTTGGAGATCCAAGGACTCAACACCTTTTACGGTGAAAGTCACATTCTTCGGGATGTTGATCTCAGCGTGAAGTCGGGAGAGATGGTGTGTTTGATCGGCCGCAATGGCGTGGGAAAAACCACGTTGCTGAAATCGCTGATCGGCTTGTTGCGCCCTCGCTCCGGAACGATGGCCTTCGACGGCGCTGAACTGGATCGTCAGGCTCCCCATCAGCGAGCACGGGCGGGGATTGGCTATGTGCCTCAAGGTCGCGAGATCATTCCGCAACTCACGGTCGAAGAGAACTTGCTTCTAGGGATGGAGGCTTTGCCGGGTGGCTTGGTGCGCCATCGCCACATTGATCCATTTGTCTATGAGCTGTTTCCGATTCTGCAGGAGTTTCTGCCGCGCAAGGGAGGGGATCTAAGTGGTGGTCAGCAACAACAATTGGCCATTGCCAGAGCGTTGCTAGGAAAACCAAAACTTCTGCTATTGGATGAGCCCACCGAAGGCATTCAGCCCAATATTGTTCAAGATATTGAAGCTGCTGTTCGGCGGATTATTGCTGATACCGGGATTGGTGTGTTGTTGGTGGAGCAACATCTCCATTTCGTCCGTCAGGCCGATCGCTACTACGCCATGCAACGCGGCGGGATTGTCGCCAGTGGTTCAACAAGTGAACTCAGCCAAGCGGTTGTCGACCAGTTCCTAAGCGTTTAGATCACTTTTCCTCGAATCCATCCGGGTCAGTTCAGCTGGCCCAGAGGGATTCCCTGGCAGGCTCTTCATCTGTGGCGTAGTCACTGACATCGGCTCGCACATGCAGCATCTGCCCCGTCATCGACATTTTCCAAATTTCCAAGCGCGCATCTTGAGGTGCTTCAAACCAGAAAACCTCTGCTGGCATCACCACCTTCTCTCGATAGAAGTGGTCTTTGCCAATGCATTTCACGATCACCATTCGGCTGGTGTCGTTTTGATAAACGCACTCAATCATTGTTAGCATATTGGATCATGCCAATCTGGTGCTCTTGATGCAAGCGAAGTGTTTGATTGGTCACCGAATCAGCACAGCTTTAGATTTGGTACAGATGCGTTGATACAGATCGAGTCATTTTTGTAATCACTATTACAGTTCTGCCCAAGACTTTTGAATTGCAGATTTTTGTTCAACGTTTGGATCGACACAAGGATGGCCTTCCGTTTCAAATGAAACAATTCTTTTGCTTGCTCCTGCGCATGATTGTTCCGTCGATATGAGGGATTGAAAAATGGAGGAGCAAGTCAGCTTGAGTGTTACTCAGCAGTTCGATCTTGAGCGGATGAATCGAGCCATTGAGTCAACGCTTGATGCACAGCAACTGCAGGTACTGGCTAAGCAATTGCTTCAGGCCTGGCACTCGCAACGGGCTGCAACGGCCTGGGTGACGCTGCAGCGTGAGCAGTTGGGCTGAATGTTGTAATTGCCTTGCTTTAGGCAGCCAGCTCAGAGGCAAAGCGTTGTGGGTGGTGGTTAGGCCGTTTCAGAGATCTTCGATCAGCTTGTCCAGCTTCAGCCAGATCAGCCTGCAGAGCTGAATTGCAACTGCGAAGTCGTGACCAGCTGGGCAGTTGATGCGCAATGGGTGCCTGCATCAGTTTTGCGAGGCCAGGCCGCAAGAGGCTTGCGAAGTTCTGAACAGCGAGTTCTTCGCCATGACGGTCGTAGGGCAGTCGGTTGATGGCTGAGTCGAGGCCGAACTGACGGACTCGATCTTCTCCAACCCGCCGATAGAGCACCTCCAACGTTGGCAGTTGGTCCATCGACATCACGCACCCTTCGTGTTCCATCAGTCCACGCAATACGGTGCCGAAGATTTCGCCAGCCATGCGTTGCAGGCCTTCCGTCGGTTGATGGCCCAACTCCTTGTGCTTGTGGTCGAACAGCCCGAGATCAACTTGGGCAATTCGGCTGGAGGCCACATGGCGGTACACCTCCGAAAGCAGGCCAACCTCCAGCCCCCAGTCCGATGGGATGCGCAGATTCATGGCCAAATCGCTCGTAAAGGCGAATTCACCAGCGAGGGGATAACGGAATGACTGCAGATAGGCCAGGTAAGGGAGAGGCCCGAAAATCTGTTCCAGGCTCGCGAGCAACGGGCCGACAAACAGGCGTGTGGCGCGGCCTTGAAGCGCCTGGGTCTCAAGGGACAGGCGGCTGTAAAAGGCTTTGACGTAGGCAATGCCGTGGGATCGATCCAGCAGCGGGCGCAGCATGCGCTCCGGATACGCCGATCCAAAGGTTCTGATGTCGGCATCGAACAGGCCAACGACCTCAGCGTTTTGGCAAGCCACCCCCAGCCCCTGCCAGACGGCCCATCCTTTGCCTGGTGGCCCGGTCACATCGAGCCCCAGCTCGCCGACGGATTCGAGCAGCTCCCGAACCGCAGGGCCGTTGGTCCAGTGCACCCGTACCGGGAACGGCATCCCTTCAAAAAACTTTTCTGCTGCTTTGACGTCTTCGGGGCTGTTGGCCGCCAGCGCCACCACCAGCTCGTTGAGGCCCTTTAGTCCGGAGAGCGTGTCTCGGATCAGGCCGAGGGCCGGGCGGCTGAATTCCTCCATCAGGCAGGGGATCAGCAGCGTGGTTGGTCGCTGACTCAACTCCTGGTTAAAGGCAACTGCATCAAGATTGCCCAAGCTGTAGTCGTGAACGGTGCTGATCAGGCCCTGCTGAAAATCCATGTGGTGTTCGATGCAACAACAGAGGTCAGAGTCCTGCCCCATACCTGAACGGTGTTGAGGAGGAAGGCAATGCAGCCCCCGCGCGAAGAGACGCTGCGGAACCTGCTTGGCAATTTGTACCCGAATGATTCTTCCGGGGATGGCAAGGAGTTGTCGTCGCAATTGCTGCAGATCTTGAGCGAATCGTCTGCAGATGGCGATACCGAGACAGATGCGGCGCGACGTGTTGAGCGTTGGGATGGCCGCGATGTGGTCTTGATCACCTATGCCGACACGGTTGTTGATGACGGTGTGCCTGGTCTTCAAGCCTTGAAGTCCTTTGTGAATCGCCATCTGCACCCCTTTGCAGCAGTGATTCATGTGTTGCCGTTCCTGCAATCCACCAGTGATGGAGGTTTTGCGGTGGCCAGTCACACGTCTCTTGAGAAGCGTTTCGGCGATTGGAGCGACCTTGCCGCCCTGGCCCAGGGGAGACGGCTCATGGCCGATCTTGTTCTCAACCATGTGTCGGCGTCTCATCCTTGGGTGCAGCAGTTCATGCGGGATGAAGATCCCGGTCGCTCTTGTGTGCTGGAGGCTGCTCCCGATCCCTGTTGGTCGGATGTCGTTCGTCCTCGCAGCTCCAATCTGTTCACGCAGTTGAGGGGGCCAAAAGGTGCGCGTCAGGTCTGGACCACCTTTGGCCCGGATCAGGTGGATCTCAACTGGCGCAGTGCGGAGGTGCTGCTGGGCTTTGCCCGTCTGATGCAGCGTATGGCCCGGCATGGGGTGCGTTGGATCCGTTTGGATGCAGTGGGTTTTGTCTGGAAGCAGCCCAATACCTCATGCATTCATCTGCTTGAGGCGCATCAACTGGTCCAGGTGCTTCGCCTGCTCCTCGATCAGGTGGGACCGGATGGCGTTGTGGTCACCGAGACCAACGTGCCGGAGCAGGAAAACCTCTCGTACCTGAGAAGTGGTGATGAAGCGCATCTGGCCTACAACTTTCCACTGCCGCCCTTGCTGCTGGAGGCCAGCGTCAGTGGCCGCGCCGATCTCCTGAATGCCTGGTTAAGTCGATGGCCCGACCTTCCGCAGCAGACGGGGTTGCTCAACTTCACCGCCTGTCATGACGGCATCGGTTTAAGGCCGCTGGAGGGACTGATGTCCCAGAAACGTTTGCTTCAACTGTTGATCGGCTGTGAGCAACGGGGTGGGTTGGTCAGCCATAGGGTGCTCAGTTCTGGAGAAGAAGTTCCCTACGAGATCAACATCAGTTGGTGGAGTGCCATGGCGGATGGGGGGATTGATCCCACCTATCTCCAACGGGAGCGGTTTTTGCTCACCCAACTCATGATCCTGGCCTTGCCAGGGGTTCCTGCGTTCTATCTGCCGGCGCTTTTAGCGGCTCCCAATGATCTAACTCGCTTTCGTCGGACGGGTCATCGACGGGATCTCAATCGGCCCCAATTCACGGCCCAGGCCTTAGAGCGACGCCTGGCGGATCCTGATGCCGATGCAACGACGCTGCTTCCGGTGCTGAAGCGTGCGCTTGCCGAAAGGGCTGTTCATCTGGCTTTGCATCCTGATGCCCCCATGCAGGTGCTGAGCGCTGACCGCCTTGATCGCGTCATCCTGCAGCGTTCCTATGGGGGGGAAACGTTGGTAGCTGTTCACAACATGACGGCGTCGCGGTTGAGCTTGCGCCTCGGTCGCTTGGGGGGTGATGTGAACCAGCCATGGGCCGATTGTCTGAGCGGTCATGTGTTCGCACCACATCAGTTGCATTCGCTCGAGCCTTATGCAGTGCATTGGTTGGTTCAGCCATGACGGCGAAGGTCGAGTTGACGTGGTGGGTGGTGACCGATCTCGACGGCACGTTGCTGGATCACACCTACGACTGGTCTCCCGCAAAGGATCTGATCCGCCAGCTGCAACAGCGCAGGATTCCTGTGATTCCGTGCACCAGTAAAACGGCGGAGGAGGTGCGTAGCTTTCGCGCAGAAGCGGGGCTTCATGATCCATACATCGTTGAAAACGGTGGAGCCGTGCACGGTGAAACCCCTGAGGGGGATGCCTGGGAGTTGCCGCTGGGCCCTGGTTGGACGGAGCTGAAACCCCAGTTGCAGAATCTCCAGCGTGAGTTGGGTGAGCCGCTACGTCCGTTGGATGAACTCAGTGAGGAAGAAGGTCAGCAGTTGTTGGGGCTCGGCGGCGAGTCCTTGCGCCAGGCCCAGCGGCGTTGCTGCAGTGTGCCGTTCGTTCCGCCCTCGGCGGAGGGGCGGCGCCGACTGGAAGCCTTGGCGCAGCAGATGGATCTCACGGTGGTGCAGGGCAATCGCATGGGGCATCTGTTGGGCCCTGACATCAGCAAAGGCAAGGCCTTGGCAACCCTGAAGCGACATTTGGGTGCTCAGCAGGTGAAAGTCTTGGCTTTGGGAGATTCTCCTAACGATCTGCCGCTGCTCGAGGTGGCCGATGTAGCTGTTGTTGTTCCAGGGCCTGATGGCCCCCACCCGGAGTTGTGTTCCGGCATCGCTGCTGGACGATTTCAATTGGCCGGCGCCCCCCATGCCACCGGTTGGGATGAGGCTGTGCGCCGGATTCTCATGATCTAGGTGCTTGACGGACCCCTGATCAGTGGAGCAGGGATTGCCATACCTCCAATGCATCAGGCATTGCAGCCAAGGGTTTGCCGTTGTGGGATGCGATCGGTCGACAGCTGAGGCTGTTGATCAGAACGGCCTGATCATCTGCCTCGAACTCGGCCTCCAGCTCGGTTTCCATTGCAACGCCCTGGCTCAGAGCGCGGCCCCTCATCACGCCCGGAAGACAGCCGCTGCTGAGTGCTGGTGTGAGCCACTGTCCGCGCCGCCGGATCAACAGGTTGGCTGCCGTTCCACAGCACATGGCCCCAGCAGTGTTCAAAAGCAGGGCATCGTCAGCCCCTTGCTCCTGCGCTTCCCTACGGGCCTGAATGGCTTGTCCGTAGGCGAATGTTTTGCAATGGCTTAGCCGGCTGGAGGCATTGCGACGCTCATGGCGACTGGTGATGGTGTTGATGGGTGAAAACGTCGGCGTGCAGGGCTGGAGCGTGAGCCAAAAGCGGTGGTGTCCTGAGGCTGGAAGCCCGATTCCGCGCTGGGGTGTGCTGCCACGGCTCCAGTTGAGCCGCAGGGCTCCATCGGCTGCGTTCAGCTGGCTGCGTTGAATCGCGTCTTCAATCAGAAGCTCCAGCGTGTCGCGCTCGGGAGGTGCATCCATGCCCAGCTGCGCAGCACTGTCGCTCCATCGCTGCAGGTGCTCCTGCAGAAGTTGTGGCTGGCCGTTGCGGACCAGCACTGTTTCGAAGAGGCCATCGGCCAGGAGCAGGGCCCTGTCGTCGAGGGGAAGCTTCAGGCTTGCTGCAGTTCCCCATTGGCCATCGATCCAGGCAATGGATGAGGTCATGTCAGTGCCTCCAGCAGCGGCTGCAGTTTCCACATCAACTCCTCCGCTTCGCCCAGGGGATCTGAGTCGGCCACGATCCCGCAGCCAGCATGGGCCCGGAGGGTGTCGCCCTGTCGCAGCAGAGACCGGATCAGGATGTTGCTGTCGAAACTGCCATCCCAGTCGATTCGGAGGAGTGATCCGCAGTAAGGACCGCGACTGGTGGGCTCGAGCTCATGCAGCCGTTGGCATGCCCGCAGTTTGGGTGCCCCACTAATCGACCCCCCAGGCCAACAGGTTTCCAAGAGATCGACCCAACTCAACCCGGCTTTCAGCTGTCCCTCCACGACCGAAGTGAGGTGATGCACTGAGGAATAACTTTCGAGCCCCACCAGTTGAGGAACCTGGATTGAACCTGGCTGGCAGGTACGACCGAGGTCGTTCCGCAGCAAGTCGACGATCATCACGTTCTCCGCGCGGTCTTTGTCGCTGCAGACGAGTTCTGCGGCGAGGTTCGCATCCTGTTCGGGTTCGGAATGGCGCGGCCTGGTGCCTTTGATCGGCCGGGTTTGCACGGCTCCCTGGGCACTCACCTGCAGAAATCGCTCCGGCGACGAGGACAACAACGCTTCGTTTTGGTCGCTGATGATCAGCCCTGCAAAGGGGGCAGGACAGGCTTCCCGCAGGGTGAGAAACAGCTCAATGGCACTGCTTTCCTGGGGCCAGGCTGTGCTGCAACAAGCCGTGAGATTGGCTTGGAAGAGATCGCCGGCTGCGATCAGATCACGGATGCGTTGCACGCCTGCGGCGTACTGCTCTGTTGTCGTGTGGTGACGCCATGCTGCAAGCGGAATCGATACGGTCTCGGCCCTGGGTTGCTGAGCGTTGGGGACCAATTCTTGGGCCAGGCTCTCCAGAGCAGCCGTGCTGGTGGCTTCGATCCACACCTTGCGCTGTTGGAGATCAAATCGCAGCACCGGATCGTGGCGGGCGATCCAAAGGGTGGCCATGCCATCGCTGGCCCAGGGGTTTCCCGGTTCCACCCAAGCGGCCGCTTCGTAGCTCAGCCAGCCGCACCAATGCCCTGGGGCAAGCCCACGCAGGGCATCGAAGGGATTGGTCGCTCCTGGTTCTCCGGGGAGGCCGCGGCAGCAGATGATCTCCTGGGGGGCGACGGCCAGGGTTGCCCATCTGCCCAGCGCACTTCCGTCGCCATCCAGCCAGGCCAGGCCTTGTTCTCCATGCCTGGCCCTTAGGATTCGGGCCATGGCTTGGGGCTCCTGCCAGGGCAGTTCAAGCCGCTTCGGGCTGATCATTCAATCGCTTGGCTGCAGAGGTCCGGCCGTCCTGCCTCTCGCAGTGCCGCATCACGGATGCGGCAGCTGTCGCACACGCCGCAGGGAGAGCTGCCTCCGCGGTAGCAGCTCCACGTGGTCTCGATTGGCACGCCCAGGCGTAGTGCCTCTTCCACGATGCGCGTTTTGCTCCAGTGCACCAAGGGGGCCCACAGCTTCGTGCCACGACCTTCTCGCCCTGATTTGCTCGACAGAGCCGCCAGCTCCTGGAACGTGTCGAGATAGTCGGGGCGACAGTCGGGATAGCCGGAGTAATCGACAGCATTCACGCCAAGCACCAGCCGTTCGGCGCCCCGGGCTTCGGCCAGGCTGAGTCCGACTGCAATGAAAACCGTATTGCGGCCGGGCACATAGGTGGTGGGGATGATTCCCTCTTCCACCCCTTCGCTCGGAATGCTGATCGTTGCATCGGTGAGTGCTGAGCCCCCCCAGCTGGCCAGATTCACAGCGATGCAGTGATGTTCCGCCAATCGAAGGTGCTTCGCGACGGCAGTGGCGGCGTCTAATTCGCGGCGATGCCTCTGGCCATAGTCGAAGGAAAGGCCGATGACACGATCGCCGGCTTCAAGGGCAACCGCTGCAGCTGTGGCGGAATCCAGCCCTCCTGAGAGCAGAGCAATCGCGGTGCATCGACTCATGGCAAGACGGTGAGCTCGTGCAGTGCGCAGTAGTCCTGGTCGTCCAGCTCGGTGCCCTTCGCTTGTTCAAGCAGGCTGAGCAAACCGGTGAGCCCATGCTCTTGGAGGCCAGCGGTTGTCGCTTCCTCAAGAAACAGGCGCAGGTCTTTGCGCAGCAAGGCGGTGCTGAAGTTGGGATCGGCGTAATTGTGATCAAGCATCCGTTGCAGCTTTTTGTCGAAGGTGGGGGCGTAGAGCGCTGACGTTCGCAAGATATTCATGAACGTCTCCACAGGGACACCGGCCCGTTGGATCAGTTGAAGGGAAAGGGAAAAGCTATGGGTAAGGCTGGCGATCAATTGATTGAGGGCCAGCTTGGTGGCAGCGCCGCTGCCAATGGGGCCCACGAGTAGGGGCTCTTCGGATAGATGAGAGAGAAGCGGTTGTTGTTCTTCGAAGACTTGGGCTTCGCCGCCCGCCATCACCAGCAGTGATCCGTTGAGCGCTTGTGGTTTGCTGCCAAGTACCGGGGCTTCGAGATAGCGCCCCCCTTGCTGAGCGGCTTGTCTGGCCAGCGACTGACTTTCTGAGATCCCCATCGTTCCCATCGTGATCAAGGTGGAGCCATCGAGGGGTCCGATGTCTTTTAAAACTGCGACTGTGATCGGCCCGTCGCGCAGCACAGTGATCACGCTGTTGCAACAGCGTGGGGCCTCACAGGGGCTGCTCAGGGCTTGGGCGCCCGCATCGATCAAGGCCCTGGAGCGCCCCTGGGATCGGTTCCAGACATAAAGAGAAACGCCTTGCTGAAGGAGGCGTCGGCCGATCGCTTCGCCGAGCAGACCGGTGCCGAGCAGAGCAACACCGCTCATGGCTTAAGCGCTGAAGACATCAAGCTGGATCGCTTGATCGATCTCGAAGTAATCGAAGTGATTGTTGGCGAGCAAGTGGCGAAGAAGATCCCGCTGATCCGATCCTGACGCGTTGTTGAAGTCAACGCTGGCGAAGAGATGATCGCTTTTGTCGAGACTGATGAAGTCGTCGACGGCTGCATATTTGCCTTGGTCGCGCCGAACTCTGCGGCGGATGATTTGCGTCGTTGATTGGCGACGTTTGCTGTTACCGCTCAGGCTTCCAATCAGAGGGTCGTCAAAGACATCGGCATTGAGGCTGTCGATGTTGTCCAACGTGATCACCCGGGAACCAAGTGATCTCGACCCTGAGCTCTGCGTGCCGGTTGGGTCGCTCTGGGTGTTGCTTCTTCCCTGTGTCGTGCCCGTAATCAAATCCTCGATGTCGCTGCTGCTCAGCCTGCTGTTTTGGCTTTTCAGCAACCCAGCCACGCCGGCCACATGGGGTGTCGCCATCGAGGTGCCGCTGTAGCGGCCGTAGCGATTGCCAGGGAGGGTGGACGTGATGTCGACGCCGGGTGCCGTGACGTAATCAAGGGGTTGCGATCCAGCGCGATTGGAGAATTCCGCGATGCGCCCATCCCGTTGGACAGCCCCCACCGCGATTCCATGCTCGATGGCATGGGCACCCGGATATTCCGGCGAGTCCCCTCCCGCGTTGCCCGCGGCCATCACCACCACGGAGCCGCGGCGGGAGGCATGGTGGATCGCATCGGCCATGGCTTGGCTGTAGCCCGTTCCGCCGAGAGAGAGGTTGATCACATCGGCGCCGTTGTTTGTGGCCCAGCGAACGCCTCGAATCACGTCGGAGAGGTACCCGTAACCGTCCTGATCGAGGACGCGGATGGGCATGATTGTTGCGTCGTGCGCAACGCCGGTGATGCCGCGGCCATCTTTGGCGGCTGCGATCGTGCCGGCCACATGGGTTCCATGGCCGTTGGTGTCTTCGGCGATCGAATCGCCATCAACGAAGTCGTAGCCCGCTCCAATGCGCCCCTTGAATTCGCGATGGTTGTAGTCGATGCCGGTGTCGACCACGGCGATGGTCACGCCCTTGCCCGTCGTGCTGGTGCCGTTTGTTCTGGCCGCCCAGACCTCTGGTGCGCCAATCATGTCGAGGTTCCAAAGCTCGCCTCCGAGGGGAGCTTGATCTATCAGGGGGCGATTCAGCAGAGCCTCAAAGGCACCTTTGGCATTCACCTGGCCGTAGCCATCCAAGCGGCTGAATGTTCGCCGAGGTGGGTCTTGTGGCCTCGGTTCTGCAGGTTTTAATAGTTGGGCGGAGAGGGTGTAACTCCCCCTATAAGCTCCCTGGAAACTGCCCACGTCGAGGTAAAAACGTCCCCCTTGCAAGACCTTGAATTGGACGCTCGGGTCGAGGCTGGTGGGGGTGTCGTCGATCTCCGCCAAGATTTCCCCGCGGCTATCGCGCAGTCGCAGGTGTGGATCCAGCAGCGATTGCCCCTTCAGATCAACCCTATAACTGCTGTCGGTGTCCAGGTTGATGCCAAACCAATCGCGATCACCGTGGCTTTCCAGCCTCCCTTGGCTGCGGCCACCAACATCCAGCTGGCCTGATAGCTCAGTGGTCGCACCAAAATCGTCTCGCTGGCGTCGGCGTCGGCGGCGAGATCGGCGGCGGCGGATGAAGGTGGACATGGCTGTCGAGTTAGCTGAACAACTCGTGGAGCGATTAGGGACTGTCCCAACCACTCATTTTATATATTTTCTCTCAGGAGTTGCGACGTCTGGCAAGCAAAGGCTGAGGTTTGGCTGAGTGTTTCCTGAGTGTTTTGGTCGGTGGTTACCTCACGCCCAGCCATTTGTGGGTTTGCAGGCTGAGGCGCCAGGTTGGGTTCTGACGAACGTGCTCAATCGCGAGTTGCTGCCCCTCGGGGCTGTCCCAGCCGGGTTGAAGGTAGTGAAGCGCCTCACCCTGGCCTGCTTGTGCCATTCCATCAGCGAAGTGCAGATCTGCAGGCGCATGGATCACCACTTTGAGCTCTTGCATGCTGTCCAGCACTCCCTGCAGGGGGGGCTGGTGTCGCTTGGGGGAGAGCGTGATCCAGTCGAAGCGTCCGCTCAGCGGATCCACCCCACTGGTTTCCAAGTGTAGGGGGAGGCCACATCGCGCATCGAGTGCCTGGGTGAGTGGATGGAGATCGTGATGCAACGGTTCCCCACCAGTGATTACAACGAAGCTGGCCCCCTCGTCGGCGGCCATTTTGGCTGCCTCAGCCAAGTCATCGATTGGATGCTCAGGGTGCCCCTGGGTAGGCCACGAGTGCTTGGTATCGCACCAGGGACAGCCCACGGTGCAGCCGGCTAATCGAATGAAGAAAGCGCTGCGTCCGGCATGGTGGCCCTCCCCTTGAAGGGAATGAAACGTCTCCACCACAGGGAGGGGCGAGGCATCAGCCATGGATCGGGCTCATGGGATGGCAATGTCTCCTTGTTGACGCAGGGCCTGGGCGGGCGAGTCGGGTAGTCGTTGTTGTGCCGCTTCGATTAACCCCCGGAACAACGGATGTGGTTTCCCTGGGCGGGAGAGGAATTCTGGGTGGTATTGACAGGCGGTGAAGAAGGGGTGCCCTTTCAGTTCGATCAGTTCGACCAAGCGTCCATCCGGTGAGGTGCCGCTCACCACGTATCCGGATTCCAGAAACAGATTGCGATAGGAATTGTTGAATTCGTAGCGGTGGCGGTGACGCTCGTAGACCACCTCCTCTCCGTAAAGCCTCTGGGCCAGGGTTCCTGGAGCAATTCGGCAGGGATACACCCCAAGCCGCATCGTGCCGCCGAGGTCAACCACGTCCTGCTGTTCCGGCAGGAGATGAATCACGGGATGCGGGGTGCCAGCATCCAATTCGGCACTGGTGGCTTCCGTGAGACCGGCCTGGTTGCGTGCCCATTCGATCACTGCGGTTTGCATGCCGAGGCATAGCCCCAGAAAGGGCACGCGCTGTTCGCGGGCCCAGCGAATGGCGGCAATCTTCCCGTCAACGCCACGGTTCCCGAAGCCACCGGGCACCACCACGGCATCCATGCCGCGTAGGAGTGCATCGGCACCGTTGGATTCAATCTGTTCCGCGCAGACCCAGTGCAGGTCGAGGGAGGCATCCTGGGCAATGCAGGCATGCTGCAGTGCTTCGACAACGGAGAGATAGGCGTCGTTGAGCTGGACGTACTTGCCCACCAAGGCAACCTTCACCGACGGGCCGGGATTGCGCAGGTTGTGAACCAGCTGTTCCCATGCCGCCATATCGCTGTCATGGTCTGCGAGGTTCAGCACGTCCAGCACTTCCCGGCACAATCCCTCCTGTTCGAGGGTTAGCGGAACGGCATAGATGCTGTCGGCATCCAGGGAGGGAATGACGGCGCGGTTTGGCACGCCGCAGAAACCGCCGATCTTCCGCTTGAGATCGTCGCTGATGTCGCGATCACTGCGGCAAACGAGCACATCCGGCTGGATGCCGATGGAGCGCAGTTCTTTGACTGAGTGCTGGGTTGGCTTGGTCTTGAGCTCGCCCGAGGTGCCGATGAAGGGCAGCAAGGTGACGTGGATGTAGGCCAGATCGTTGCGACCTACGTCCCCCCGGAACTCGCGAATGGCTTCAAGAAAGGGAAGCGATTCGATGTCACCGACGGTGCCGCCGATCTCAGTGATCACCACATCGGCGTTGCTGTTGGACGCAACCCGGTGGATGCGCTCGCGGATTTCGCCGGTGATATGGGGAATGACCTGAACGGTGCCGCCGTTGTAGTCGCCGCGGCGTTCTTTGTTGATCACCGATTGGTAGATCGAGCCCGTGGTCACGCTGTTCAGCCGTGACATCGCCGTGTCAGTGAAGCGCTCGTAATGGCCGAGATCGAGATCTGTTTCTGCGCCGTCTTCGGTGACGAACACCTCCCCATGCTGGAAAGGGCTCATCGTCCCCGGATCCACATTGAGGTAAGGATCCAGCTTGAGGATCGAAACGTCGTAGCCCCGTGACTTCAGCAGCCGGCCGAGGCTCGCCGCCACGATCCCCTTGCCAATGCTGGACACCACACCACCGGTGATGAAGACGAATTTGGCCATGACCTGCCAGGCGACTCTTCAAATTACCTGGCATTGGTCGTGTGCTCCAGAGGCCAGGAGGTGATTGCTCTAACTGTCGAGCAAGCTCCGCAGCATCCAGGCGGTTTTTTCATGCACCTGGAGGCGTTGGGTCAAAAGGTCTGCACTGGGTTGGTCGTCTGCCGCGTCAGCTAGAGCGAAAACACTGCGCGCTGTTCGTGCCACCGCTTCATGGCCCGCCACCAGCTCACGCACCATGTCCAAGGCCGCTGGATTTTGCTCGGCTTCAGTGATGGATGACAAGGCCGCCAGGGTGCTGCCGCCATGGGGGGCCATCAGGCCAAGGGCTCGAATCCGTTCGGCAATCTCATCCAGTGCTGTCCAAAGCTCGGTGTACTGCTCCATGAACATCAGGTGCAGCGTGTTGAACATCGGCCCAGTGACATTCCAGTGGAAGCCATGGGTTTTTCCGTAGAGCACATAGGTATCCGCCAAAAGCCGGCCGAGTCCATCGGCGATGGTGCTGCGCTGCTCTTGGGAGAGGCCGATGTCGATGTCCATGGAGCGGTGGGTAGAGGTGGGCTTTGGGTTTAGGAATCCAGGCCCTGGATGTAATCGCGGACTTTGCTGCGCCGTTGGGGTTGTCGCAGTTTGAGCAAGGCGCGGGTTTCAATCTGACGAACGCGCTCCCGGGATAGTTTCAGTTCTTCTCCGATCTGGGCCAGCGTTTGGGGCGTGTCATCTTCCAGCCCGAAGCGGCGTCGTAGGACAGCGGCCTCCCGACTGGTGAGTTCATCCAAGAGATGTTCCAGATCGTTGTGGAGTTCGTCGTGGGTGAGGGTCTGCTCAGGGGTGGCATGACCGTCTTCGATCAGATCCCCGAGTTGGGTGTCTTGTTCGCGGCCGACGCGGGTGTCCAGCGAGACCGAGCGGGGCACCCGGGCCAGGGTCTGGCGCACGGTGTCCTCACTGATGCCTAGCTCTCTCGACAGATCCGCGATTGAGGCGATGCGTCCTTCGTTGCTCGCAATTGCTTGCTGGACCCGCTTGATCCTGTTCAGTTTTTCCGTGACGTGGACGGGCAAACGAATGGTGCGGCTCTGGGTGGCGATGGCCCTGGTGATGCCCTGACGGATCCACCAGTAGGCGTAAGTGCTGAAGCGAAAGCCACGGGTGGGATCGAACTTTTCCACCGCCCGTTCCAGACCGAGCGTCCCTTCTTGGACAAGGTCCAGGAGTTCCATGCCCCGTTGCTGATATTTCTTGGCCACAGCCACCACAAGCCGCAGGTTGGCCTGAATCATGTGGTCTTTGGCCCGTCGCCCGTTGCGGAGGGCCACCCTCAGGTCTTTGGCCTCCAGTTGTGCCTGCTCAGCCCAGACCTGGTACCCCACGTCGATTCGCTGCTGCAACTCCGGCAAGGGCAGCCCGGCCGCCCGGGCCCATTCCTGCTTGGTCGGCCAGTGGCTGTGCTGGTTCGCTTCGCGGCGCTGCAGCTCTTCGAGACGATGCAGTTCCCCAATGGCCGCATGGCTTTCGGCCAGATCCCGTTGCTGGTGCAGTAGTGCTTCGCGGCGCTGCACCAGACGCGCCAAGGTGACCTCCTCTTCGTTGGTGAGAAGGTCGACCCGGCCAATGTCCTGGAGATAAAGCCGCAGCAGATCCGTCGTGCCGCTGCTGCGGCGCTCACGGGTTCCCCCTGTCCGTCGGGGCTTACTGGGCAAAAGCTGGCCTTGGTGAAGTCCAACTTCAGGGTTCCTCGCCGTTGACCGCGGTGCGACAAATGCGCTGATTCCCTTCGGGATCTGCTCAGTAAAGCTGATGGATTTGGTTCTCCTGCCCAATGGATCGTGAAGCCTCGGGTTAGGCCCCCAGCAAAGGCTCACCACTACTGCGACGGACTGCGACAACCCCTGGACGCGCTGGCCGACCGGGGGCCTGCGCTGGCCAGTTGGATCCGAGCGGCAGCTGGCGCAATTGTTGAAACGCTTTGCCATCACGATCCACCAGGTCGTGGGCCTGGAACTCTTCATCCCCTGACTGGTGAGATCCATGCACCTCGCCTGGATGCTGTATCGCCAGAAACAGGGTCTCCTCCGGACGATCCAGGCAAACACCTGTGACCTCGCACTCCATTGGTCCGATGGCAAAACAGGCGGCCGTCTCGTTTTGGTCACCGTTGCGCGGAACAAACCAGCAACTGTTGTTTCCAAACACATCTCCGGCTGCTCCTTTCATCGAGCGATCCGTGACGATCCAGAGATTGCCCTCGGCGTCGACGGCCACGTTGTCTGGATTGGTGAATCCCAGGCCACCGGCCCAGGGGGTCCCCCCGGTGACTGCCATGCGCCAGCGGAAGTCCTTCTCACCTTGGTCGCTCAAACGCATCACCCAACCGTTGGGCCAGGTGGCCTGCCCTTCTGGTCCTTGAAATACCTCAGGATCAGCGCCGCCGGTCATCCCTGGTGAACCGGAGGTGAACGCAATCAACAGATCACTACTGATTGGGTCGATCTTGGTGTCTTCCGGACGGGCTGTCGGCGTTCCGCCGGCGGCACTGGCCGCCAGGTGCGCATCCACCAGAATCGCTCCCTGCACAGCCTCCCCGTCTCCGCGATAGAGGCTGGCGAGGGTTGGATAGCGCTTGCGGTAAGCCTGAACGGACGCATCATCGCGGAACAGCTCGGCAACGGCTTGCTCGCGATCACTGTTGGGCAGCTCCACAGGACAGGTGAGACCCGCTTGATCAAACCGACTGGGTAGGAACGGATCCACCTTGGTATCAGGTGTCAGCGGCAGCCAATCGCCCGTGCCATCCGCCTGGAATCGCGCCACCTGCAGCTCTCCTCCTTCCAGCAAAAGGGAATTGGCCTTGTCCTTTAAATCCGTGACTGTTTTGCTACTGACGAAGCGGTACAGATGGCCACCGCGTCGATCGCAGCCGGAATACACCACCAGGGGTTGCCCCACTTCCGCACGCACGGCCACCGCCTCATGGCGAAACCGTCCCAGAGCCGTGTGCTTCACCGCCTGCTGAGCAGGGGCGTCCGGGTCCACCTCCACCATCCAGCCGTATTTGTTGCCAGCCAGGCCATAGACGTTGCCGAGCCCCTGCAATTTGCGCTCGCGGCAGAGGAATGGTCGCTGGGATGGTGCTACCGAACTGCCATCTGCAAACACCGGCTCTGGAACTTGGGACTGAAAGTTTTCCTCTGCGCTGAGCACCGTGCCCCATGGGGTGGTGCCGCCGCCGCAGTTGGCGAAAGTGCCGATGACTGCGCTGCCCAAGCCGTCGTCATAGCCCTGACGGCTGGCAGCCTCGAACACTCTGGTGGCTGGTCCTGTGCTGCGCAGCCGCTCTGCGGGATTCTCAAGGCCGGCGATGCCATCAATGCGCCGGTCCTGGTGACCCTTGGCACGCACCCAGCGCCCCTGGCTGTCCCGTTTCAAGGTCATCACACCCATGCCGAGATCGGTCATCGCCTGATCAGCAACGGCACGGATCTGTGCGAGGCGAGGGTCCCTGGCTGCTAGCGCCGTGCAATCGATCACGCCATCCACGGGCGCCAACGCCCGCACCACAGCGGCATAGGGAAGAGGTTGGCCCACTACCTCGTTGAATCCATCCACCCAGGGCTTCGGGCTGATGTACTCGAAGTTCACCGTCATCGATGCCCGATTCGCATCGTGCTGCACGAAACCGAGGTGATCGTTGTTGAACCCGAAGCGACTGTTACCCAAGGCATCCCCCCATGCGGCGAGGAGATCGGAACGAAACTCTTCCGGCACGACGAGCCGATCTTCAACAGCCATCTCGCGGTAGGTGGTCTGCTGTTCTGCGGCCGTCAGGCCATCGCTGTTCACTGGCAGTGGCACCCGCACCGGTGTGAAGGGGAAGGTTCTGTTGCTGGGGACGGATCCAACGCCGTTGGAGGAACAACCCGACAAACCCTTGGCCGTGAGCAGGCCCACGCTGCCAAGGCCGAGCATGGAGAGAACAGAGCGGCGGCGCAGAGTCATCGCATCAGTCGGAACAGGCTTCGGTGCGGCGAGGAGCCATCACCGCGAGCCAGCTTGACTGGAGAGGGTTGAAGTTGTCGTCACTCCCCAATACCAACGTGGTGCGTCCATCGCTCAGTTGTGGGCCGACGGCCAGGGCTTCCCAGTTGTCCGGCGGCAGCCCAGCCGTGAGCAGATCCCAGCCATGCAATGGTTTCAGCGGTGGAGCAGCGTTGCCAGTGGGGTAGGGGTACAGCAACAGCCGGGCGGTCCACGTGATGGGCGGTTGAAATCCGCGGACAAGGGCCAGCAGTCGGCGGTGTGAGGGCAGGGCCAGCAACTCGGTGAGGCCAGCGGTCTTGGCTAAGGGGTGGATCTCCAACGCGCCCTCACCCTGCACCGCCGCTCCCTTGTTCAGGCGCGCCATTGGTATGAGCGATGGATTAGCGCTGTGCAGCAGAGGTCGCTCAGCGGCGAGCAGCAGCTCGGATGGGGCCAACGCCGTTAGGGATTCCGGCCCCTGATTGCGTGCAAGACCGCGACCTGGCAGTGCCCCTTCAAGGCGGCGGCAGCGGCAGCACCTCCTTCTGTTGGCCAGTGTTGATATCGATGCGGATCAGCCGGGCGGTGCGATCCGGCGTGCGGCGACCCTCGCTGGTGATCCAGGCACTGCTGCCCTCCAGTACCAGGCCCTCGCCATCAAAACCCTCGGGCAATGGTTGCCCATTCGCATCGCGAAGCAGCAGCCTCGGCCCTGGGGCCAGCGCGGAGGCCATGCCGTTGAGCAGCTGGGCCAACCCTCCCCATGGAACGAGATGACCTTGGGGGGCATCACTGAGCAGCCAGAGCCGATCTGGCTCCGGTTGGTAAGCGGCTGCGGAAAACCCGCCCAGGGGAAGACCATCATCCCCCTGCCTCGTTAAGATCACCATGCGAACCAACTCCCACCCGGCATCCAGGGGACAGGGAAGAGCTAGATCCATGGATCTCAGCAACCGGTGTCGAACCTTCGCACCCGTCGCTGATCAGTGGCAAGAACAGTACCGACTCAGTCCAGCCGCAGAGGTCAGTCCTCCTGGTCGGGCTCCACCCAGGTGCTGGCCACATGCAGTTCCTCCAGCTGCTTGTCGGCCACGCCACCAGGGGCATTGGTCATCAGGCAGCGGGCTTGCTGGGTCTTGGGGAAGGCGATCGTGTCGCGGATCGATTCCTCACCGGCCAGCAGCATCACCATGCGGTCTACACCGAAGGCCAGGCCGCCGTGGGGAGGTGCGCCCACATCGAGAGCATCCATCAGGAAGCCGAACTGTTCTTGGGCCTCCTCGAGTGGCAGGCCAACGGTGTGCAGCACCTGGCGCTGCAGGGCAGAGTCGTGGATCCGTAGGGATCCACCCCCGAGCTCCAGACCATTGAGAACGAGGTCGTAGGCCTGGGCCCGAGCTCCCGGGAGGGTGTCAGCCCATTGCGAGGCGTCGTTGCCGAGATCCTCGGCGTTGGGAGCGCAGAAGGGGTGATGCAGCGCCTCGTAGCGGTTCTCGTCGCTGTTGAACTCGAACATCGGGAAGTCCACCACCCAGAGGAAGTTCCACTGGTCGTTGTCGCGCTCGGCCTTGACCATGCCCAGCTCCTTGGCCAGGTACTGGCGGACGCGATCCAGGGCCTTGTTCACCGTGGCGGTGTCGCCGGCGCCGAACAGCAGCAAGGTGCCGGGTTCCGCGCCGGTGCGGCTGAGCAGCTCCTGCTTCTGCTCATCGCTGAGGTTGTCCTTGATCGCGCCGATCGTGTCGATCTCCCCGCCGTCTCGCACGCGGATGAAGGCCAAGCCACCCGCACCGGCTTTCTGGGCTTCACTGAACACATCGCCGCCGGGCTTGATCCGCACGTTGCTCACCGCATCGTTGCCGCCGGGCACTGCGATGCACTTCACCGCGCCGCCGGACTTGACGGCACCGCTGAACACCTTGAAGCCCATGTCCTTGACGATGTCGCTGACGTTGGTGAGCTCCATGCCATAGCGAGTGTCTGGCCGATCGGTGCCGTAGCGCTCCATGGCGTCATGCCAGGTCATGCGGGGGAAGGGACGAGGCAGCTCGATGCCCTTCACGGCCTTCCAGATGGCGCAGATCAGCGATTCGTTCAGCTCCAGGATCTGCTCCTGATCCATGAAGCTCATCTCGATGTCCAGCTGGGTGAATTCCGGCTGGCGGTCAGCGCGCAGATCCTCGTCGCGGAAACAGCGGGCCACTTGGTAGTACCGCTCAATGCCGCCCACCATCAACAACTGTTTGAACAGCTGCGGTGACTGGGGCAATGCGAACCATTCACCGCCGCAGACTCGGCTGGGCAGCACGTAGTCGCGGGCGCCTTCGGGTGTGGAGCGGGTGAGCACCGGTGTTTCCACCTCGATGAAGCCTTCGTCCTCCAGGAAACGACGGGCGGCCTGGATCGTCTGGGCCCGCAGCCGCAGGTTGTCGTTCATGCGCGTCCGGCGCAGATCCAGATAGCGGTGCCGCAGCCGCAGTTCTTCGCGGGTGTTCTCCTCGTCATGCACGGACACTGGGAACGGCAGATTCCCCTTCACGCTGTTGAGCACGGTGATGCCGCTGGCCAGGACTTCCACAGCCCCTGTGGCCAGCTTGTCGTTCAGGGATTCGGAAGGGCGGGCTCGAACTTTCCCCTGCACCTGCAGCACGGTTTCGCTGCGTAGATGCTCGGCGACGGCGAAGGCGTCGGCTCCCAGATCCGGGTCCACCGTGATCTGCACCGTGCCGCTGCGGTCCCGCAGGTCGATGAAGATCACCCCGCCGTGATCACGGCGTCGATCAACCCAGCCGCACA
>NZ_VTLD01000009.1:0-7018 GCF_020514285.1 Synechococcus sp. PH41509
GGGCATCATTGGACTTCCCAATGCCGGCAAAAGCACCTTGATCGCCGTGTTGTCGGCAGCGCGACCCAAGATTGCCGATTACCCCTTCACCACCTTGGTCCCCAACCTTGGTGTGGTGCGCCGGCCCAGTGGAGATGGCACTGTTTTTGCAGACATACCAGGCTTGATTGAAGGGGCCGCCCAGGGCGCTGGTCTTGGCCACGACTTTCTACGTCATATCGAACGCACCCGTCTGCTGATTCACTTGGTGGACGCTGGATCTGAGGATCCCGTGGCTGACCTGAACGTCGTCCAGCAGGAGCTGGAGGCCTATGGCCATGGTCTGGTTGATCGGCCCCGTCTGCTGGTGATCAACAAGCAGGAGTTGGTGTCAGAGGACGATCTCCCCACGTTGCAGCAGGAGCTTGTGGCGGCGAGCGGTCGGCCCGTGCTGTGCATTTCAGCCGCCATGGGAACCAACCTCGACCAGTTGCTGGCAGAAACCTGGGCCGAGCTCGGGGTGTGAGCTGATGCTCCAGACAATCTTCATGTGATCAGCCACACCGATGCTTGTGGGCTGATCGCAGGAGAGCCATAACTGGAATGTCTCTCCCATGACATGACCTTTTACACCTGTCTGGACATCAAGGGCGACGTGATTGCCCGGTGCCAAACGAAAGAGGATGTTGCTGTGCTTCAACGCATGGGACGCCCGATCGCTGAAGTGAAGGCAATGCGTAAGGAGGAGGCTGTCGTCTGCAGCCTGACCGGCAGCCCCTCCGATTACAACGAGGACTATTGAGCCCTCGTTGAATGAACCGCGTTTGTTGGCTCAGTCGTCGTAGACGCGGCACTCTTCGGCATCGGGATTGGCCTCGCAATGCAGCTCGAGCGAAGTGGGGTCGTGGCTGTCGCCGGGGTGGTGTTCTTTGTATTCCTCTAGCGACTTCAACTCATCGGTGAGGTGACGAACCTTGGCGGCGTCTCCAGCTGCTTTGGCAGCTTCAATTTCCGATTGATCCTTCTGGATGTGTTCGTCGATGGACTTCATGAATTCAGACCGTGACCTGGCTGCACCTTACGGCGATTCATCGGTTTTGGAGTGGTGGAATCCCCCCCCCATGACCATCCGTCAATCTTGATCTGAGGTGGCAGTAGCCGTGGCTACAACCACGGCTCCAGCTGCTTGCTCAGGGGGCCAATTCGCTGAGTTCCAGCCAGCGTTCTTCGGCCTGTTCGATGCGGGAGATCAGATCAGCCAGATCAAGGCTCAGCTTGGCCATGTCGGCGCCCTCCTGCGTCATCTGCTGTTCCAGCTCCTCCTTCTGCAAATCCAGGTCAGGCAGCTGTTGATCGAGAGCCGCAAGCTCCTTGTTTTCCTTGAAGTTTCGACGCCGCGGACCATCGCGCTTGGTTTCGCTGCTGCGCTCCAGTTTTGGTGAGGAGGGTTTGCTCGCCTGGGTCTGGCTGCGTTCCTCCTGGCGCTGCTGCTCCAGAAACGCGCTGTAGTTCCCTTCAAATCGATTAAGACGTCCTTGGTCGAAGCAGAACAGGCGATCAACGGTGCGATCGAGGAAATAACGGTCGTGGGAAACAACGATCACGCAGCCCCGGAAGTCTTCAAGGAAGTCTTCGAGAACGCTGAGGGTCTGAACATCCAGATCGTTGGTGGGTTCGTCCAACAGCAACACGTTGGGCGCCTGGATCAGCATCCGGCAGAGGGTAAGGCGGCGGCGCTCGCCTCCCGAGAGCTTGGCCAAGGGGCTGTGCTGCTGGGCCGGTGGAAATAAAAAGCGTTCCAGAAGCTGCGATGCGGTGACCTGTTCTCCCCCCAGATCGATCCGGCTGGCGGCTTCTTCCACGAACTCGATCACTTTGCGATCGAGCCCTTTGCCTTTGTTGAAGTCTTCGGTGTGCTGGTCCAGGTAGCCGATGTGCACGGTCTCCCCAAGCAGCAGGCTGCCTTGGGTTGGCTCTCGCCGTCTGGCAATGAGATCAAGCAGGGTGGATTTGCCGCTGCCGTTGGGGCCGATGATGCCGATTCGGTCTTCAGGGCTGAAGCTGTAGCTGAAGCCATCAAGGAGTGGGCGACCGCCTTGGCTGCCATCGGCTGTGACCCCAACGTCTTCCGCTTCAATCACCTGTTTGCCGATGCGCCGGCTGATGCCGGTCATCTCCAGCTTCGCTTTGGCCTGATTGGGTTTCTGCTCGCGCATCGCTTCGATGCGTTGCAGTCGCGCCTTCTGTTTGGTGCTGCGCGCCTTGGGGCCCTGGCGTAGCCAGACCAATTCGCGGCGAAGCACGCTTTTGAACTTGGCCGCTGAGGCTGCTTCGGAGGCTTCTTCTTCCGCTTTGTGCTGCAGAAAGGTGCTGTAGTTCCCCTGATAGGTGCGGGCCTGGCCTCGGTCCACCTCCACCATCCGTCGCGTCACCCGATCGAGTACGTAGCGGTCATGGGTGACCAGCACCAGAGCCCCGGGGTAGCGATCCAGCCAGCTCTGCAGCCATTCCACGGCAGCTGCATCGAGATGGTTGGTGGGCTCATCTAGCAGCAGCACATCGGGGCAGGCCACCAGAGCTGATGCCAGACCCACCCGTTTGCGGTATCCGCCGGAGAGGTCGTCGACCGGGCGCTGGAGATCGCTGATGCCCAATTTCTGCAGCACTTCCCGGCATTGCTGCTCCAGGCTCCAGGCTTCTTCTTCATCCATCCGTTGGCTGAGCTGACCCAGCTCCGCCATCAGTGCTCCATTGCTGGGGTCTGCCGCAATGGCGTCGCTGAGGGCGCTGAAGCGCACCAGCAGATCCCGTTTTGCGCCACAGCCCTCCAGCACCTGTTCCAGCACCGTGAGCCCCGGAGTGATTCGGCTCTCCTGACCCACCAGCTCCACCCGAAGCCGCGGCGAACAGCGGCGTTCCCCCTCACCGAGGGGCTCTTTCCCCGCCAGAACCTTCAACAGGGTGGATTTGCCGGCGCCATTGGGACCGATTAGCCCGAGCCGTTCTCCTTCAGCGATGTGGAGATCGAGATCGGAAAAGAGGGTGCGGATGCCGGAATCCTTGGCCGCACCCACCAGGCTGATCAGACTCACGGCGTGCCAGCGGGCAATTGACCGTCCAGATAAGCAAACACGCTCTTATCGCCCACATCCGCTGCTGCCTCCATGCCGAATTTGCGCAGGGCCAGCAGCACCAGCAGCAACGCTGCAGCTTCCAGTAGAGCCAGGCAGAGGTGACCATTGATCACTCCCACCAGATGCCCCAGCAGCGCTGCCGGCAGCAGCAAGGTGAGACCAATGGCTTCGGGCCGTTGGAAGCAGAAAAACTCCTTGAAGCCGATTCCCGCCAAGGCGGCAAACAGCGGCCCAATGGCCAGGATCCACAGCGGCTGATCTCTGAGGACGGAGAGCACTTCGGTTGGGCCGGCCTGCAGCAGCAGGCCCCCCCAACCGATGCAACCGCTGAGCCAGAACAGTTGAAGGGCCCGGTGCAAGGGACGGAGATAAATGTGAATCCAGCGCAGCGCCAGGCCCAGGGCTGTGGCCATCGGCAGCACCCAGAGCCATGCCCAGGGGCTATCGGTCTGCCACCACTGCAGCACCCCTGCGGCCAGGCTGAGGCCGGTGATCAACAGGGAGATTCGATAAAAACGCACCTCCTGGCGATCGGCAGCGGTTATCGAGTAAGTGCCGTAGACACCTTCGAAGGTTGGATCTGCGCTGGTCATCCTGACGCTGCAGTGCTGTTCACCAGTGTGCTCAGGTCAGGACCGGCTGGAACGATGCCGCTGGGATTGAGGGGGAACAGGGCACCGAAGTAATCGTGTCGCCAGGCGGTGCCGTCGCAGGTGTCCGCCACGCCCGGCAGGCGATAGAAGCGCTGTCGCCACTTCCAGAGGTTCGGGTAGTGCCAGAGCGGCTGCCGACTGCAGCCGAACAGGGGGGCATACACCAGCTCCCAGCGGATCAAGGTGGGGAACAGCCGCACATCCGCCAGGGTCAGTGCTTCCCCGCACAGCCATGGACCGTTGCTTTCGAGGCTCTGCTGCACCGCATCGAGGGCGGTGAAGAGATCGGCTTCAGCGTGGTCGTAGGCCGCTTGGTTGCGGGCGAAACCGCAGCGGTAAACCCCATCGTTGATGGCCGATTGCAGCCGCTGCTGCCAGGCCTGGATCCTGTCGGTTGCTTCTGCTGGTGCCAGGTCCACAACCTCGTCGCGATGGGGCCAGCGGTTCAGTAGGTCCACCAGTGGTGCACTGTCATTTCCCAGCAGGGTGCGCGTCTTGGGATCCACCAGCACAGGCACGGTGGCCCGGTAGCTGGGGGGGGCGCCGCAGTGCTGATACAACTCCAGCAGCGTTTTGCACCCCTCCCAGGCTGGATCGAGGGCCCAGCGTCCAGCGTTGTGATCCGCCCGTGCCATCACGAGGGTGACGCTGTCGTGCAGATGGCGCAGCTGATGCACCAGCCAGGTGCGGTGGGCCCAGGGGCAGCTGCGCCCGATCACCAGCATCGGCCGTTGACCTGCGCTGCGCTGGAGCAGGTCCGCGGGATTTAAGGCCGGCGGGGTGAGCGGATCGCTGCTTGGGCGGGTGTAATTGCCGGCCGCATCGGCTGGGCCCAGCCCACCCATGAGCCGTTGCCATTGCCATCGCCAGCTGCGACGGGCGGCCGTGACTACGACAGGTGGGATCGACATGGCTCGGTTTGGATCGCTTTCATCCTCGCTGTGACTCGTGCTTCAGTCAGAACTTGGTTCGCTGTGGTCCATGAGCAGCTGTGGCGTTCTTGTGGTGGCCGGTACCCATGGGAATGAGGTGAATGCCCCTTGGTTGCTGCAGCAGTGGCAGGCCAACCCTGATTTGATCGACGCGGCTGGCTTGGCCGTGCAGAAGGTGATCGGCAACCCAGAAGCGTTGCTTCGCCGCTGCCGATACGTCGATCGTGATCTCAACCGCTGCTTCCTCCCGGAACAGCTGGAGCAGGGTGCCTCCGGATTGGAGTTCCAGCGTGCTGGGGAACTCCTGCGGTTGCATGGCCCGAGTGGCGAGCAGCCCTGTGCTGTGGCCATCGATCTGCACAGCACCACTGCGGCCATGGGCAATTCCCTTGTGGTGTACGGCCGGCGTCCTGCTGATCTGGCCCTCGCGGCTTTGGTGCAGGGAGCGCTTGGCCTGCCGATTTATCTGCATGAAGCCGATGCTCAGCAGACCGGCTTCCTCGTGGAATCCTGGCCTTGCGGCCTGGTGATCGAGGTGGGCCCTGTGCCGCAGGGTCTGCTCAATGCCCGGGTCGTTGAACAGACCCGTCTTGGCTTGGAAAGCTGCCTCAGGGCCTTGGATCAGGCACATCAGGGGTTGGCCCGGCTGCCGGATGTTCTGGTGGTGCATCGTCACTTGGGTAGTCGGGATCTTCCGAAGGCGGAGAACGGAGAGCCTCAGGCCCTTGTGCATCCCGAACTGCAGGGCCGCGATTGGCAGAACATCGCCTCAACCCAGGCCATGTTTCGTGCTGCTGATGGGACCGATCGTTGTGAAACTTGGGTTGCAGGGGAAATTCCGGTGTTTGTGAACGAAGCGGCCTACGCGGAGAAAAGCATTGCTTTCTCCCTCACCCGCCGGGAGGTGTGGCCTGTGGAGCCCAACTGGCTACTGGCCCTCAAACAGCTGCTCGCTGCGGCTTAACCGCAGGCCCACACACCCTTCCCTTCTTCTGAGCAGATCAGATTGCTCGTCTGACCATCAGCCCAGTACATCCGCAATCGGTCGTCCTCGGTGCCGATCCGGAGGGTGAGGGATCGCAGCGGGCCGGCTGGTGTCTTGCTGTCGGGGTCGCCGGCAGGTGACCTGAGTTCTTGCAGCTTCTTCTCCAGCTGATTGATCCTTCGTTCCAGCTGTTCGATCGAAGCGCTAGCGCTTGGCTTGTCGTTGCTGGAGGGCATCACTCCACAGCTGCTCAGCCCAACTGAGGTCATCCCAAGGCAAATCAGAGGAATCAAACGCCGCATGGGCCAGTCCCGATTGGTCCCAGCCTCTCAGCAGATCTGGCCTTGGGCCAGTCGCTCACTCCAATACACCGTGGCACCTTGAGCCTCCAGCTCCAGTCGCCTGTGACGAGCCTGGTTTAGAGGAACGGTTTCCTCCAAGCGAAGGCCGGCTTGCATCCAGCGGATCAGAACCAAAAAGTGCCTTGGTGAGTCTCATGAATCTTAAGCCTTTTGGAAGTCTCGCTTTCCCCGCGTGGGGCGGCTAAGCGTTGTTTTCGCAATCTGTGGACACACAGCGCAAACTTCCTTTACACTCGGCGACAGGCAGGGCTCTCCTGCCCTTCCTTAAACCGTTCCTTCGGGAACATTTCTTTCCGTTCTCATGACCACCACCCTCCAGCAGCGCTCCGGCGCTTCCAGCTGGCAGGCCTTCTGTGAGTGGGTCACCTCCACCAACAACCGTCTGTATGTCGGTTGGTTCGGTGTGCTGATGATCCCAACTCTGTTGGCTGCCACCATCTGTTTCGTCATCGCTTTCGTCGCCGCTCCTCCGGTCGACATCGATGGCATCCGTGAGCCCGTCGCTGGCTCCCTGATCTACGGCAACAACATCATCTCCGGTGCTGTTGTTCCTTCCAGCAACGCCATCGGCCTGCACTTCTACCCCATCTGGGAAGCTGCTTCCCTCGATGAGTGGCTGTACAACGGCGGCCCCTTCCAGCTGGTTGTTTTCCACTTCCTCATCGGCATCTACGCCTACATGGGTCGTGAGTGGGAACTCTCCTACCGCCTGGGCATGCGCCCCTGGATCTGCGTTGCCTACAGCGCACCTGTCGCTGCAGCCTCCGCTGTCTTCCTGGTTTACCCCTTCGGTCAGGGTTCTTTCTCTGACGCAATGCCCCTGGGCATCTCTGGCACCTTCAACTACATGTTGGTGTTCCAGGCCGAGCACAACATCCTGATGCACCCCTTCCACATGTTGGGCGTCGCAGGTGTCTTCGGCGGCAGCTTGTTCTCCGCCATGCACGGCTCCCTGGTGACCTCCTCCCTGGTG